>CAMHBN010000006.1 GCA_946183385.1 uncultured Ruminococcus sp. | reverse complement strand
GCTACCTTTGCTGCCTTTTTCAGCGTGTTGATGTAGATGTCCTCAAGACCGATGAGGTGGTCGGAGGGAAGTACCATCATTATCGCGTCGTCGTACTTTCTGTTGATGACAGCCGCCGCAAAGGCTATGCACGGCGCGGTATTCCTTGCCGCGGGCTCGGAGAGTATGTTCTCCTTCGGTATATCGGGCAGCTGCTCGGCTACGAGCGAGCCGTAAGCCGCATTGGTGACGATGTAGATATCGCTCATATCCACGAGCGGGAGCAGTCTCCTGACCGTTTTCTGTATCATCGTCTCACCGTCCGAGGTGAGCGACAGGAACTGCTTGGGGCAGCTGTTACGGCTCTTCGGCCAGAAACGCTCGCCGCGGCCTCCTGCCATTATCACCGCTGTTGTCTTCATTTGTTATCCTCTTCTCTCCTGCTTTCCGCCTGTATCAGCGTTCCGCCCGATTCGGCGTTGGACTTAGGCGGGAATAGCATTGTTTTTATTGTCATGAGAATTATCTGCAGGTCCATACGGAACGAGTAATTCTCTATATACATAAGGTCCATCTTGAGCTTGTCGTAGGGCACGGTGTCATAGACTCCCGTCACCTGCGCATAGCCCGTAAGACCCGCTTTTACCTTTAATCTGTACTCAAACTCGGGCATCTCCTTCTTGTACTCCTCGGAGAGCTCGGGGCGCTCGGGACGCGGTCCCACTACCGACATATCGCCCTTCAGTATGTTGAAGAGCTGCGGCAGCTCGTCGAGCCTTACCTTGCGCAGGAACTTACCTATCGGCGTTATGCGGGGGTCGTCGTCGGAGGCGAGAACGGGTCCGCTGAGTTTTTCCGCGTCAACGACCATGCTGCGGAATTTCAGCACGTCGAACACCCTGCCGTCGATGGTGAGGCGCTTCTGCTTGTAGAGCACGGGGCCGCCGTCGTGGAGCTTTATCGCTAACGCCGCGAATATCATCAGCGGCGACGCGATGACTATCGCAAACAGCGAGAAAAAGATGTCGAACAGGCGCTTGAACGTCCTCTGCTCGACGTCGAGCCCGTAGTTCCTGCACAGGAGCAGGGGCGTATCGAACAGGCGGATGTCGTCGGCTCCTCTGACAATAATATCGGATATTTTCGGCGCGATATACGCTCTCACCGAGTTTTCATAGCAGAACTTGAGGTAGTCGTTTCTCTGCTCTGCGGGGATATCGCAGATTATCACGCCCTCGTACTTGAGTATCAGCTCGCGTATCTTGTCCGCGGGCTCGGTTATGCTCACGGATTCGCATATCATGTACTTGTCCACGCGACGGCTCATTTTCAGCACGAGTGCCGCCGCCTGATGGCTGCCGTACAGTATTATCAGCTTGCGCGGAGGATATATCATGAAGTATATCTTTCCGAAGATGAGTGTCCACAGGGCGATGAAGCCGAAGTCTACGAACGTGAGCGCAAGCATTGGCAGTACACGCATGAAATCGCGTCCGATAAGGCTTATCACGAAGTAGGCAACGAAGTCTACCGCCGCAATGGATATCAGCTGTGAATACAGCATATCCGTCTTTTTGAGGTAGCCGAGCTTGAAGCCGCCGTACACCCTGAAAAACAGCCATACCAGAAGCGCGTATATTCCTATGAGGACCCAGTTTCCGCGTCTGTAGTAGGGCAGGATTATCTGCGTGCTGTAGTACCTGTACCACACGTACGCAAAGCCCGCTGTGAGCATTCCCACCAGTACGGTCGCAGAACAAACGGAAATGAGCCTTTTGTATCTGTCTCTTTTACTAACCATATTTTTCGCCGCCGTTGTCTCTTTTTGTTTCTCTTTTTCCGCGGGAGAGCGGAGCTGTCCCGCGATACATTATATAAAGTAATTATACCAAATTGCACAAAGGCTGTCAATAGAAAGCGGGTATAATAGCAATAAACGGGGCATAATCCGTCAATTTTCACAAAAATTCGAGGAGAGGAGGCGTAGGGGCGGCGTTCCGCCGCCTGCCGATGAATGGTGAGGGACGTCGAGGGCGCCGTCCCCTGCAAGAAGAATGATGTAGGGGCGCACAGTGTGCGCCCGTGAAAATTCGGGAAATACAAAGGGCGGATAATATCCGCCCCTACAATCTTGGTTCTTAGCTATGAGCTTTAAAAAAGAGGCGGGATATCCGCCTCTTTTTGCATTATTTGTCTGCGGGCTGACCGAGACGCTCGATTATCTTCCAGTTGTCGAAGTCGGAAGCGTCGCCTGTCACCTCGTATTTCTGTACGTCCTTGATGTTGCCTATGCCTGCCCAGCAGTATACGTGAAGGTCACGTGCGGGCGGGTTGTCCATAGCCTTGACGTCGCTGATGGACTTTCCTACAAAGCCTTCAAAGCCGAAGCCGCTCTTGTCCACGCCTGCGTATTCGAGCACGGTGGGCGCGAATACTGCGCTTGAAAGCTCGGTGTCGTGGTCGATGATGAGCGGGTCGCGCTCTGCGCCTGCGGGCTTGACGAGAATGCTCGTCCTTATCTCGCCGTCGAGGAGCATCGTCTTCCATTCCTCTTCCTCCGCGTACTCTATCTCAGCGGGCGGTCTGCCGTGGTCGCCGATAAAGATTATCGTGGAGTTGTCGTATACTCCCGCTTCCTTCATCTTGTCGAGGTACATCTCAAGCAGTCTGAAGCCGCCGAGGATGTTCTTCTCGCGGTCGATGGTGCCGTCGTAATCGGGGTCGAGAGCTGCAAGGTCCTCGCTGTAGTCGTGCGCGAAGTTGAGGTGTATGAATGAGAAGGTCTTCTTGTTGCTGTCAGCCTTCATCTGGTGTGTGCGGATGTAGTTGCAGAACTCCATATCGGTCTCGCTGCCGACAGAGCCCTTGAAATTGGCGACGTCCTCGCCTGTGACAGCGTAGAACCTGCTCGAGAAGTCGGAGGTCATGCCGTCGAGGAAGATGTTCTTCAGGAGGTAGGGCGAGAGCTTGCCGAGCGAGAATTTACCCATAGTCCTGAGGATACCGCCCGAGCCGAAGTAGTTGAAATCAACGAAGTTTACGGAGGAGTGTACGTTGTCGCACACGTCTCTGATATCATCGAAGCCCGAATATGTGGTGAGGTTGTCGATGAGGAGGTTTACCTTGTATCCGTTGTCGTGCAGACGCTTGGGGAGAGTCTCGCTGTCGCCTCTCCATGCGCGTGCGAAGTAGTCAGACCAGTCCTCGCCTGCGTACTCGCAGTTGGTGAGCATATTGCATACCGACGGGAACGTATTCGTGAAGCGTCCGACGTTGTTGGAGTAGAAGGTGAAGCCCTCGAGCTCGTCGTTGAGGTCGGGGTAGCGGTCGAGCGTCATTTCCATCCAGTGCGCGTCGAGACGGTCGGTGAGGAATACAACGACGTTGTTGTCGCTGCTGAGGTGCATGGTATCCTCCATCGAGAGGTAGTTATCGAGACCCGAGTCGTCCTTTCTGAGGATGCCCGTCTTGAACAGTCTCGAGCCGAGACCTACGCCCTGCATCAGGAATACTATCGCGGAAATATAGGTCAGTGCCGTGAACAGGTAGCGCTTGCGCTTGCCCTTTTTCAGCTCTCCCGAGATGAAGAGCACTATCAGCGGCAGGAATATCAGCACGATGTAGAGGATGAAGTTGAGGTTGTTCGCGGAGCTTCTCTCGGAATAGGTGGTGGGGTCGCCTGTTATCTGCACCATCTTGCCGTTCGCGAACATCACCTGCCAGTAGCCTGCGATGAGTACGCCGCCGAGCAGAGACTCGACGATCTTCCACAGTTTGATATTTATTGCGAGGAAAATGTTGAGAATGAGTATCAGTGCCGCGGAAGCTCCCAGTGCCACGCCGAGGAGCGGCAGCAGCACGCGCGGAGCAGACACGATGAAGTCGTTCTGGTTCGCGATGAATGTGTCAGCGGGCACGAAGAAGCATACCGTGAACGCGAGCGCCACACTGAGGGCGATTATCGCAAATTCGCGCTTTTTCGTGAATCTCTTTTTCTTTTTCTTCACGGGAGCGGCTTCGGCAGCCTTTTCAGCCGATGTGTGAGCCTTTGCAGTGCCTGTGTGAGCGGGCTTTTTATTTGCCGCCCCGGACTGAGCGGGCTTCTTGCCGCTGCCCGACTGCTTGTCCGGACTCTTGTGCTTCTGCGTTTTTTTCTCGGGATTTTCCGATTTTTCGGAGCTTCCCGTTACTTTTTCGGTGTCCTTTTCTTTATTTTCCATAATCTTCCCTTCTTTGGCGTGCATAAATAAATGTACCTTAAAATAATATCACTTTTCGCCCGAAATGTCAATACCTATTTAAGAATCAAGAGCTGAGAGCTCAGGCGCGGACACCGCGCAAAAAGCCTCCCATCGGGCGGCTTATGTACGTTATTTTCTTCTTGTACCGTTCTTTCTGTCGGTGCAGCGTTTGAGGTCGCTGATGCGCTCCTCGCTCGACTGCTTGAAGTGTGACATCATGTCCTCGAATGTCATCTCCGACGGAGGTGTGACCTGCTTCGGCTCCCATACATTGGGCTTGCTTCTGCGCTCCCTCGGCGGAGCTGTGCGGGCGGGCTTATCCTGCGGCGCACTGTCGTCTGCCGCTTTCTTTATGGAAAGGCTCACCTTTCCCGCTTCGTTTATGCCGATCACCTTCACGCGGACTTCCTGTCCCTCTGTGAGGTGGTCGCGTATCTCATTTACGAATGTGTTCGCGATCTCGGAAATATGCACCATACCGTTGCCGCCGCCGTCTATATCGACGAAAGCGCCGTACTGTGTGATACCCTTGACCTTGCCTGTGTATATCTTACCAATCTCAAGCTGCATACTGCTTCAAAGCTCCTTGCTCATTTAATGGGATAATTGACCCGACGCTTCATCAGTCTCTCGACGTGTCGTAGAAACGGCGTTCGTTGGGGTAAGCGTAGCCTCTTTCCTCGAGGGCTATCTTTTCCATATATGCGGAGAGGTCGTCGCTTTCGAGCGTTCTTCGCATATCCTCGTTCTCGATCTTATAAGCGTCTATCTTAGCCTGTATACGAGCAAGTTCCTTTTCTTTTTCGCTGCAGTCTCTTTCGGTAGTTATTATAAGCGCGGCACAGACTGTTATGACAACTGCTGCTGCAAGGTTGAACAGTCCGCGGTTGAACAAGCCTTTCTTTTTGATTTTTGTTCTAATTTTTTTTGGCAACGTTATTCACGTTCTTTCTCTTTTTATTTTCCATTTTATTATAGCGCAACTGTCGTCGGTTTGGCAATAGCAAATTTATCTTTTTAATAGATTTTATTAAATTTTTGGAACTTCCCACAAATTTGAACCGTGCTTTTTTACATAAAAGTACATAGAGCCGCCTTATCGGTGCTGTAATTGCTCGGAAAACGGCGGCGAGAGCTCCGAAAATTTTCCTAAGAATGTGTATGACTATGCTCCCGAGGGTGAAAAAGTAGAGTGTGAAGCCGAGCGCGTTGCCGACGATGTGGTAGAAGCGGAGCTCGCCGCGGGCTGCCGCCGAGGCAAATGCCGACAGGTAGACCGCGTACAGCGCGAGAAAGGCGACGTCCTCGAGAGCCGTCAGCCATATACCGTGGCGGAATATCAGCCGGAACGCCCGCAGAACGTCGAAGCACAGCCCTATTACTGCTCCCGCGAGGCACGACAGCCCGAACAGCGTCAGCTCCTCGCGGACGGAGAAGAACGTCTCGGGTACGTTCATCGGAACAGCCTCCCGAGCGCGGAGAGCGGTCCCTTGCGGTCGCGGTCGCCGTAGACTACCGCCCATATATCGCCTGTTATCGTCATTTCGCCCGTCTCGACGCTCATCGCGTCGATGTGGAGCTCCCGCCCCTGTACGGTCAGCTCGCCGAGCTGCGTGAACAGGCATATCGCCTTCTCGTCGAAGCTGTCAACGTCCGTAATGCCCGAAACGCTCATGCTTTTGCGGTTCTCGATGATGATGTTGTGGTCTTTTTTGATGGTCTTGTCCTGCATAGTTACCCTCCCTGCCTTGATACTGCAATTGTATTCAGCGGGCAGCGGGATTATGCTCGTTGTGGAAAATCACCAAAAACAGCAGTGCTTTATTCCTTGCGTTTTTGAGATTTGGCAATTGCAAACGCTGCATTATTGTGGTATAATATTAAAGCTAATCGAAATATTCGGCTGATGCCGTTTTATACCAAGAAAATCCGGAGGTCAACAAATATGGAATTATGGGAGATCATCGGCGGAGCAGTGCTCCTCGCCATCGCAGTAATCACTATCATCATCTGTCTCGCTCAGGAGCAGAAGTCGCAGGACAGCATGACTGCCGCACTCACAGGCGCAAGCACCGATTCGTTCTACACTAAGAATGAGGGCAGATCGCGCGAGGCTATCCTCGCCAAGATAACAAGAGTGCTCGGAATACTGATATTCATCATCACGCTTGCACTCAACATCGTGCCGATCTTCGTTAAATGATCATTCCGCCCTGTGACCTACAGTCACGGGGCGATTTTGTTATATAACGGCAGGGACGTGATGTAGGGGCGGATATCATCCGCCCGCAGATATACCCCACATTCAACAAGAACAGGAGAAAAAATGTCAGGAAAAACAAAGAAAAAAGCGCCTGAAAAAAAGGGCGCGGCGGTAAGCGTCGAGAGCTACAAGAACAAGATAGTCACCTTTCTGCGGCAGAACGACAAGAAAACCATGCCCGTGTCGCAGCTCGAGACCAAGTGCCGCACCAAGAAGAACAACAGGGAAAATTTCGTCACTGCGTTCGCGGAGCTCCGCGACGAGGGCGTTATCACAGTACGCAAGGGCGTAAAAGCCGCGCTCTGCGAGGATCTCAACCTCCACGTCGGCGAGGTGACGCGCCTGAGCCGTACATTCGGCTTCGCGACCACCGACGACGGCGTCGAATACTTCATCCCCGGCAAGTGTATGCTCGGAGCTATGCCGCACGACCGCGTGCTCATCGCCGATATCGCCTCGCGCACGGGTGAGCCCGAGGGCGAGGTCGTGGATATCCTCAGCTTCGGGAGTTCCACCCTCACGGGCAGGATAGTCCGCGAGGACGGCGAGCTCTACCTCGTGCCCGATATCGCTCAGCGCAATCACATGATAATCGTGCGCGACGGCTCGGTCGCTTTCGCCGAGGGCGACAAGGTGCTCGCGGAGATAGCCTTCCGCGGCAGGCGTCACGCCGAGCACAAGGTGCGTATCACGTCGGTTTTCGGCAGCAGCGAGCTCGCCGCGTCGTGTGCGCAGGCGATACTCAGTATGCACGGCGCTCCCGGGGAATTCCCCGCGGAGGCTCTCAAGGAAGCAAAGAAGATCTCGGAGGGAGGCGTGCAGGAGCTCAGCCTCAACAATCGTGAGGATCTGCGCGGACTGCCGATCTTTACCATTGACAGCGCGGAATCGAAGGACCTCGACGACGCTGTTTCCGTCTCGAGGACGGATAAGGGATACCTGCTCGGAGTGCATATTGCCGACGTTTCCCACTATGTCAAGGCTAACAGCGAGCTCGACAAGGAGGCTATGCGCCGAGGTACAAGTATTTACTATGCCGACCAAGTCATACCCATGCTCCCGAAGGAGCTCTCGAACGGTATCTGCTCGCTCAATCCCGACGAGGACAGGCTCACGCTGACCGCCTTCACGGAGCTCGACGGCGAGGGCAATATCCTCGGCTACCGCTTCTGCAAGAGCGTTATCCGCTCGCGCGTGAAGGGCGTATATTCGGAGATAAACGCTATTCTTGCGGGGACTGCCGACGGGGCTCTCACCGAGAAATACAGCTCCGTTGCGGACGAGCTCTCGCTGATGAACGAGCTCGCGGATATCCTCATCGCGAAGAAGCAGAGACGGCACGCTCCCGAGCTCGAAACGACCGAGAGCAAGCTCATCATCGGCGAAGACGGCGTCTGCTGCGACGTTCAGCCGCGGGAGAGGGGCAAGTCCGAGCGCATAATCGAGGAGTTCATGCTCACGGCGAATGAGTCCGCCGCGAAGCTCGCCAAGGAGAAGAATGTCCCGTTCGTGTACCGCGTGCACGAGACTCCGCCTGAGGAGAAGACCGCCGCGCTCTGCGAGGCGCTGACAAAGGCGGGGATAGAGTACCCGCATTTTCAGGAGTTCAAGCCCGCGCACGCCGCTGCTATCCTTGATAACGTGCGGGATACGGACAAGTTTGAAGCCGTCAATATGATGGTGCTCCGCTCGATGGCGAAAGCTAAGTATTCCGAGGAGCCGCTCGGTCACTTCGGGCTCGTGCTCGACGACTACGCGCACTTCACCTCGCCGATACGCCGCTATCCCGACCTCGCGATACACCGCATAATCACGGACATTCTCGCGGGCTACAACGAGGAGTGGCTGACCAAGCGCTACAGCGGGTTTGCGGTAAAGGCGGCTGATACAGCCACGAACGCCGAGCTCCGTGCGGTCGCGATAGAGCGCGAGTGCGAGGACTGCTACAAGGCGGAATATATGAAACAGCACATTGGCGAGAGCTTCACCGCGAAGATATCGGGCGTGACGGAATTCGGCTTCTATGCCGAGCTCCCGAACACCGTGGAAGGTCTCGTCCATATACGCACCCTGCCCGAGGGCGAGTACGACTACTCCGAGCCCGTCGCGCTGACCGAGAAGTTCAGCGGCGTGACCTACAGGCTCGGCGATACGGTACAGGTGATATGCGCCGCTGTCAATGTCAGCGACGGTACTATAGATTTCGTCCTCGACGAGGAGGAATAAGAAAGGGGAAAGCTATGAAAAGGTTTATTCTTGCGATAACTGCGGCGGCTATGCTCTGCGGGCTGTGCTCGTGCGGACAGGATGCGGCGTCCGAGAGTACGGAGCAGACTTTGGCTGCGACTACGACAGAGGCTGAGGTCGCAACAGAAGCTGTCACCGCAGATGAAGAGCTCATCGCGGCTGCGAAAAAGCTCTTCGCAGAGTACAAAGATTATGTTGATATGTCATGCGGAAAGCTTCCGACCGATGAGGATTCGGTCATCACATTAGATACGGAGTTCGGAGAGCTGGAATTTGAGCGTGTGGTGGGGTATGATTCCGTCGAAGAGCTCAGAGCGCATTTCAGGGAGTGTTTCACCGAGAATTTGTTTGAGGATATCGACCTGCTTGATGAAGAAGACAGGTATGAGTCGCTGCTGTTCCATGAGCAGGACGGAAAGCTTTATTATCACAGTTCACGCGACGAAAGCTGGTTCGGTGAGGATTATTTTGACGGATATACTGTTCTCAGCGCGGACGAAAACAGCTTCACATTCAGACGTCTGGGAGAATTCAGCAGCCAATGCTTTGATGTATTATGTGTGAAGGAAGACGGAAAATGGAAGATAGACCGCGTCGATGAGTCGGACATAGACGACGAGGACTATGAAGCTCCCACAAGAAGCGAGTTTGAAGAAATTCTGGACTATATACCCGACGATGCAGACCTCTCCGCTATGCACATTGACGAGAACTACGCTATCGTATTCGATAAGCCCGTGGAGGAGCAGTCCGACGCCACACTTATGACGGCGGCTAAGCCTCTTCACCTTATCGCCTGCGGCGTTGGCTACGCTATAGACGCAGGCTGGTACCCGTGGGTGGAATATATGGACTATGATACCAGACTTCCCGAATCGGAATATAATGTCTCCGATTATCCGAAGTCAGTATATGAGGACGATCCGCCCGGCTTCTACCTTATCACGAACGTAAACACAAAGGAAGAAGCCATTGCCGAGTCTTACAAGACGTTCAGCGACAAATACCCGTATCCCGAAAAGCTCGACAGGCTGATGAAGGAGTATGACGGCAGGCTCTACGGCAAGAATGGCGGCATAGAAAGATTCGAGGATGAGAATTACCGGGGCTCAGACATAATCAGCTACGACGGAAGAGACGGCAACGAGTTCCGCTTCACTGTCAGCGACCACTACGACGGCTACGATGAAGACCGTGAGTTCACGGTAGTTATGGGCGATGACGGCGCGTGGCGTATCGGCAAATATACGCTTCCATGCTAAGCAACACAGGAAAGGACGATAAATAATATGAAAAAGTACATTTTAACTGCTATTTCAGCTGCTATGCTCTGCGGGCTCTGCTCCTGCGGAGACAAGGTGACGTCAGAGAGCGCGGGTCAGAAGCCCACCGAATCCGTGACCGAAGCCGCTCTCACTACGGAAGCCGCTACAGATGCGGAGGCGGTATCGACTGCGGAGGCTACTACCGAGGCTGCCACAACTACGGCTGTTCAGCCCGCGTCTGCTCCCGAGGGCGCTGACCTCACCGCCTTCCACACCGACGAGTACGGCGCTGTCGTATTCGATAAGCCCGTCGAGGAGCAGAGCGAAGCCACGCTCAAAGCGGCGGCAAATACTCTGTGGGCAAACGCGGCAAGGATAGCGTGGGCGTGCAAGCTGTATGAGACTACATTGGACGACGGCTGTACGCTGCCCGATGACGTGGACGGCGAGCGCTTCATAGAGGCAAACGATTCGATATACGCATTGGTGAAGGACGAAAATGTAAAGTCCATTGATGACGTGATAGCAGGCTATCACAGGCTGTTCAGCGACAAGTACCCATACGATTCCCGCCTTGACGACGAATTCTATTATACCGAGTATAACGGAAGAATGTATTTTTCCGTCTATGCAGGACAGCGCGGCTCCAACATCGACTATGACGATTCGGAGATAGCAAGCTACGACGGCAGAGACGGAAACGAGATGCATTTCACCGTCCACGACAACTACGACGCAACAAAGTTAGGCGGCGAGGCTTACACCAAAAACAACGAGTTCACTATGGTTCTCGGCGATGACGGCACATGGCGCATCGGCAAATTTACGCTTCCCTACTAAGTATATATTTCAACACAAGAAAGGTGATACACAATGAAAAAGTACATTCTCACAGTAATCGCGGCGGCTATGCTCTGCGGGCTCTGCTCGTGCGGGGACAAGGTGACATCCGTCAGCGCGGGTCAGAAGCCCACCGAGTCTTCGACCGAAGCCGCTCTCACCACGGAAGCCGCCACAGACGCGGTGGTGGTATCGACTGCGGAGGCTACTACCGAGGCTGCCACAACTACGGCTGTTCAGCCCGCGTCTGCTCCCGAGGGTGCCGATCTCGGTGTCTTCCACAACAACGGCAAGGGAGCTATCGTGTTTGACGCTCCCGCAGGCGATCAGTCGGAGGCTACGCTGATAGCTGCGGCTCAGGCTCTGTATGAGTCCGCACACGAGACGAGCCTGGAATTCTCCATCGGCTGCCCTTATACCGTTGACAGCGATAACTATGTTGAGGGAAGCTACGGCTGGCAGTATTACCTCGTTACGCAGGAGGGCATCAACTCCGTTGCGGACGTCAAGGCTGACTACCACAAGGTGTTCAGCGAGAAGTACCCCGACCACATCGAAGAGACCTACCTCGACAGCAACGGCAGGGTATACTGCCTCTGCGGCGAGCGCGGAACTAACATCGAATATATCAAGTCCGAGGTGATAAGCCTCGACGGCAAGACCGACGATGAGCTGTATTTCACCGTCCGCGACTACTACGACGCTTCGGCGTGGGGCGACGGTCCCTACACCGAGGACAGGACATTCTCTGCCGTCATCGACGCAGACGGCACGTGGCGTGCGGGTGCGTTCACTCTTCCCGACTGACGGACAAAGGGCTGCCTTAGGCAGCCCTTTTTTGCTGTCCGCACGGATGAAAATGTTACTGTTTGCTTTTTTCTGCGGACTGTGTTATAATAATACGATAGACTACAATGCGATAGGAGTTTTTTATGGCAACAGAAACGTTACTGAGCTACAAACAGCCTGCCGAGGACTTCAACAGCGCCCTTCCTGTGGGCAACGGACGTATCGGCGGTATGGTATACGGCAGAGCCGAGAACGAGCTCATCGGGCTCAACGAGGACTCGGTGTGGTCGGGCGGACTGCGTCACCGCGTGAATCCCGACGCGAAGGAGGCTCTCGCGGAGGTGCGCCGCCTCATCCTCGACGGGGATATCCCCGCCGCCGAGAAGCTCGCGTTTGAGAGGATGCAGGGCGTGACCCCGAATATGCGCCACTATATGCCGCTCGGTGACCTCAGCATACACTGCTGTATCAGCGGCAAGCCGAAGGAATACTCCCGCACCCTCGACCTCTCGACGGCTATATCCAACGTCAGCTTCAAAGCGGGCGGTATCGGCTATACGAGGAGCGTTTTCGTGTCGGCTCCCGACGAGGTAATGGTCATTGATATACACTCCGATACGCCCAAGAGCGTTTCCCTCGAAGTTTCGATAGACGGGCGCGACGACTACTACGACGACAACCGTCCATGCGGCGAGAATAAGATACTCTACACAGGCGGAACAGGCAGCCGCGACGGAATCTTCTTTGCCGCCTGCCTCGGAGCAAAGGCTGAGGGCGGCGAGATACGCACCGTCGGCGGCAAGATAGCCGTCAGGAACGCCGATTCCGTGATGATAGTGCTGTCCGCGAGGACGAGCTTCTATACCGAGAACTATATCGAGTCCGCCGAGGTCGATGCGGAAATGGCTCTGCAATGCGGCTATGACGAGCTCTACTTCCGCCATGTATGCGATTATCGGGCTCTCTTCGACAGGGTGGAGCTCTCGCTCAACGACAACAGCGGCGAGAACCTCGAGCGCCTCTCCACGGACGAGCGCATATCCCGCCTCAAGGGCGACGAGCTCGATACCACCGACTGCGAGCGCCTTATCCACGACAACAAGCTCATAGAGCTGTACTTCAACTACGGCAGATACCTGATGATATCCGCGAGCCGTCCCCACACCCAGCCGATGAACCTTCAGGGTATCTGGAACCGCGATATGTGGCCCGCGTGGGGCAGCAAGTACACTATAAACATAAACACCGAGATGAACTACTGGTGCGCGGAGAGCTGCAACCTCTCGGAGTGCCATCTCCCGCTGTTCGACCTGCTCGAGCGTATGCACGCAAACGGTCAGACCGTAGCAAAGGAGATGTACGGCATAGAGAACGGCTTCGTGTGCCACCACAATACCGATATCTGGGGCGACTGCGCTCCCGCCGACCTGTGGATGCCCGCTACGATATGGCCTATGGGCGCCGCGTGGCTCGCTCTGCACATATTCGAGCATTACGAGTATACACTCGACCTCTGCTTCCTCTACGATTACTACTATATCCTCAGGAGCGCGGCTGAGTTCATGGCTGACTTCCTCATCGAGGACAGCGAGGGCAGGCTCGTGACCTGTCCGTCGGTATCGCCCGAGAATACCTACCTCACCTCCTCTGGGACGCGCGGCTGTCTCTGCGCGGGACCGTCGATGGACTCAGAGATAATCACCGTCCTCTTCAACGACGTGATAAAGGCGTCGGATATACTCGATACGGACAAGGCCTTCGCGGACAGGCTGAGAGGTCTGCTTGAAAAGCTCCCGCAGCCCGAGGTCGGCAAATACGGTCAGATAAAGGAATGGGCTGTGGACTACGACGAGGTCGAGATAGGACACCGCCACATCTCACAGCTGTTCGCGCTGCATCCCGCGGACCTCATCACACCGAACAAGACTCCCAAGCTTGCGGATGCGGCAAGGGCTACCCTCGTGCGCAGACTGATACACGGAGGCGGTCATACGGGCTGGAGCTGCGCATGGATAGCGAATATGTGGGCGCGCCTCTACGACGGACGCATGGTATACGAGAACCTTAAAAAGCTCCTGTGCCACTCCACGAACCCCAATATGCTCGACACCCACCCGCCTTTCCAGATAGACGGCAACTTCGGCGGCGTATCCGCCATCGCGGAATCGCTCCTGCAAAGCGTATCGGGCGAGCTGGTACTGCTCCCCGCTCTCCCCGACCAGTGGCGTGAGGGAAGTGTACACGGACTGCGCGGAAAGGGCGCTTTCGTGGTCGATATCGAGTGGAGCGACTGCAAGCTGAAATCGGCGACGATAACCTCGGAAAGAGGCGCCGAGTGCAGGCTGCGCACAAACTGTGTGGTCAGCATCACCTGCGGGGGCGAGAGCGTCGCCTCGCGCATAGAGAACGGCGTCATCATCTTCGACACCGAGGTAGACAAGAAATACAGCGTCAAGGCTTGATCCGAGCCATCAGCTGACGGCTCTTTTCAGACAAATCGGAGGACAAAAGCAATGGATATACGTAAACTGACCGCGCTTGCGGCGGCGGTCGTCATGACCGCGACGTGCACGGTCTCGTGCAGGAAAAAGGATAAGGGCGAGGTCACCGAGGTCGAGCCCGTTACCGATATAAACGGCGAGATAGAGACGGGTACGGTCGGCACCTATCCCGACTACCCCATATCCTATCCCGTGATAGAAAAGAAGGAGACGGGCGACCTCTACGAGGCTGAGGACGCCAAGCTCACCAAGGGCTTGAAGATAGTCAGCACCGACAAGGAGGAGACCACCGACAAGGACGGAAAAAAGGTCAGGACCGAGGTCGCGACCGAGCCGACCACCAAGTTCGACCCGACGGTAAAGCCCGAGACCCTCATCGAGAACTACAGCGGAGAGGGTTATGTCCGCGGCTTCAAGAACGACGGCAGCGAGCGCGTGACGTTCACGGTCGAGGCGCCGAGCAATCAGCACTACGACCTCTCGTTCAGCATAGCGGCTGACCGCTTCGTCAACTGCAATGTCCTCGTCAACGGCACCGAGATAAGCACCTTCAAGACGATGAGCGACAGCGAGTTCACGCTGATAACGCTGTACGGCGTGTTCCTCACGAAGGGCAAGTCCGAGATAGAGATACGCCCGCACGGCGATATAGAGCTCGACTACCTGAAAATGGCGAACAATACCTCGCTCAGCGACATCAAGTACACCGCCGGGAGCGACCTCTCCAACAAGGAGGCGGGCAAGTCGGCGAAGGAGCTCATGGACTTCCTCACCGAGAACTACGGCAAGTACGTGCTGACGGGTCAGTACGCGTCGAGCGACAAGAACGAGGAGCTCGACCTCATCTACCGCATCACGGGCAAATACCCCGCGATACGCTTCTCGGCGCTCCACACCAACGGCAAGACCTTCGACAGCGCCTTCAAGGACATCGACGCCTGCGCCGACTGGTACCACAAGGGCGGTATCGTCGGGCTGATGTGGTACTGGGAGGCTCCCTCAAAGGCAAAGCCGTCGGTATACTCGAAGGAGACGGATTTCAGGCTCAAGGACGCCATGACCGATATCGACATCGCCGAGATGACGCAGGAGGAGATACGCGGTCTCTACGGCGAGGGCAAGATATCCGAGCAGTGCTACGGTCTTATCCTCGACATCGACAATATGGCGGGACAGCTCACCTCGCTCAAAAACAAGGGCGTGCCCGTGCTGTGGAGACCGCTCCACGAGGGCTACGGCGACTGGTTCTGGTGGGGAGCGAGCGGCGTTGACGCCTATAAATGGCTCTGGGAGCTGATGTACCGCCGCTATACCAACGTCTACGAGCTCGATAACCTTATATGGATATGGAACGGTCAGAGCGAGTCCACCCTCGTCAACAAGAGCACCTTCGACATCGCGTCGCTCGATATATACCTCGACAGCGGCAAGGATTACGGCAGCCGCTACGAGCAGTTCCTCGCATTGCAGAACATCGTCGGCAAGGACAAGCTCATCGCGCTCAGCGAGTGCAGCACAGTCCCCGACATCGACGCCTCCTTCCGCGACAACGCTATGTGGTCGTTCTTCGGGCTCTGGTACGGCAAGTACATCCGCGACGACAAGGGCGAATACTCCGAGAAATTCACAAGCAAGGACGCGCTGATACGCGCCTATAACTCCGACGGAGCTCTCACCCTCGATGAGTACATCAAGCTCCGCGGTGGTGAGAAGCTCGTGCCCGAATACGGCGACGAGAAGCCCACCACCGCGCCTGCGACTACCACCGCCTCTGCGGAGGACGGCACCGATACGACAGACACTTCCGCCTCGGAAAGCACCGAAACTACGGCTGTTTCCACGAGCTGACACAAGGGAGGATAATATGCACAAGGACATAAAGCCGCGTATCACTCTCACGCGCGAGCAGGTCGAGCTGAAGCAGAAAATGCTCGGCGAGGTCGGCAGGTCGGACTATAAGGCGGTCAGCTTCCGCCTCGGAAGGACGCTCACGGTGACGGCATTCTCCGAAGCCGAGGACATATTCATGCTCATGGAGGAGGACTTCCGCGGCGTTACCACTGTGAAGAAGTCGTTCAAGGAGCTCAGGGTCGCCGCTGAGGAATCCGCCGAGAAGAAGTTCGCAGCCGCAGGCGGAGCCACGATAGAGCGCATATACGATATCCTCGCCAAGAGCGCGAAGCTCACTCCCTTCGGCAAGGATAAGCTCATGAAGCGCGAGTGCGAGCTCGCGGTGCATTTCACGTTCGCGCGCAGCTTCGGCAAGGAGCTCTTCGACGAGGCTAAGCGCAAGAAAAAGAAGATAGTCATCGTTGCGGACACGATATACCCGCGGAATGTGGTCGTCCGCATACTCAGCCAGTGCGGCTACGAGCAGGCGGACGAGCTTGTTGTGCCGTCAGAGCTGAAGGGAAACGTCACCGACCACAAGGCGCTGTATGACGCCATTCTCGCCAAGGCGGGAGTATCTCCCGCGAAGCTCCTGCATATCGGCAGCGACGTCGAGGCAGACGTCGAAACGCCCATAATGAACGGCTCGAAGGCTCTGCTCCTTGCGGGGACGATACCGCTCATGGTCAAGTCGGGACGTCTGCGCGGCTGGGTGCAGGCTAAGCACGTCTACGACTACGACGAGCCCGAATATCTCGCGCTGCACGGCGCGTTCGGCATTTACGCCGCATACCTGTTCGACGTCCCGATGAGCAAGAGCCCGCAGAGCGACTTCTGCGCGAGCGAGTATATGCTCGGATTCATCGTCGGCGGAGCTGTCCGCGCGGCTGATATACACCCCAAGGACAAGACGCAGGCTATGCTCCTCGCGCTGCTTGCGGACAGTCCCGAAGCCGCCCGCGGCATGGAGGATATGGACAGGCTGTTCCACTTTCACTTCGACGGACACCTCGAAAAATATGGGTACAAGGACTGCGATATGCCGCTCCGATTCTTTGCGGAGTACAGCTCTGTCGGCGACAGGGCGATGCTCCAGAGCCGACTCGACCCGACCGATTTCGCCGAGTGGACGGAGGGCACGAAAGAGCCGAAGCTCGCGCCAGTCCGCGAGCACGCGCTCAAGCAGACCGCGACCTCAAAGCTCGCGGATATACTCTTCCCGCCGGGTACTAAGACACGCAATATCGCCGACGCACTGCTCGTGAAGATGAAGGGCGGCGGACGCTGACCTCAGTCAGCACCGTTCTGCATACTGCGCGGATATCCGCCGCGCTTCAAGCGGAAACGACATCTCATCGCCGACGCGACGGCGTTCAAGCGTCCGCGATAAAACATTCCCGCAACCGACATTTTTCTCTGTTGCCCGATACGCTCCTTCTGTGATAAGATAGAATCGTTGCAAAAAACATAAAACGATAAAAATCGCAGGAGGAAAAAAGCTATGAACAACAAAATAAAGGTACTTATCGGGGACGACACCGCAGGAACAGGCGTAAGTCTGGCGAATAAGCTCCGTGAAAAGGGAATGTACGCATATACGCGCAGAAAGGACTGCGACGTCATCGTGGATTCGATACGCAACGACCCGCCCGACGCCGCAGTGCTCGACATCACCGCCGAGAACGGCGACGCTGTCACTATAATGAAAAAGGTAAGGGAGCTGGGAGTGAAATTCCCCGCGTTCATCATCACGTCCGCTTTCGACAACGAGTTCATCGAGCGTCAGGTGATGGAGAACGGAGCGGCGAAGTTCCTGCTCAAGCCCTACGATGCGGATGACCTCATCGGCGCGATAAGCTCCGCACTCGGAGACAGGGCGAACAGCCTCAGCGACGATATGGAGATCGTCATCACCGACATTATCCACCAGCTCGGCGTGCCTGCCCATATCAAGGGCTATCACTACCTCCGCACGGCGATACTCTACTCGATAGAGGACAAGGAGCTCCTCGACAGCGTGACAAAGCTCCTTTACCCGACCGTTGCGGGCATATACGACACGACCTCGTCGCGGGTGGAGCGTGCTATCCGTCACGCGATAGAGATAGCGTGGGACAGAGGCAACGTGGACACTCTCAACTCATTCTTCGGCTACACCGTTGACACAAGCAAGGGCAAGCCTACAAATTCGGAATTCATCGCGCTCATTACGGACAAGCTCCGACTTCGCTATAAATCGGCTCTGAGGAGGGCACAGGTTCAGGCGTGAGCGCGGCATAACAAGGAGGAATCACCATGTCATTCAGAAAGATCGACCTTACAGAGCTCAAATTCAACCCGTTCACCAAGATAGGCAAGGAGTGGATGCTCCTCACGGGCGGCACTATGGACAGCTTCAACACGATGACGGCTTCGTGGGGACAGCTCGGCGTGCTGTGGAACAGGAACGTGCTCACCTGCTACATACGCCCGAACAGGCACACCTTCGGCTTCGTCGAGAGCGGCGAGGTTTTCACAGCCTCGTTCTACGGTGAGGAGTACCGCAAGGCGCTGTCGTTCTGCGGCTCGCACTCGGGCAGAGACTGCGACAAGGTTAAGGAGACGGGGCTCACACCCGCGGAATTTGACGGCGCTGTTGCCTTTGAGGAGGCGGATATGGTGCTCGTCTGCCGCAAGCTGTACAGCTACGACCTGCAGGAGAGCGGCTTCCTCACCGATGACGGCATACCTGCGCAGTTCTTCGGCTCTGACCCGTATCACAGGGCTTATATCTCGGAGATTGTCGCGGTTTACGTTAAGGAATAAGGGCTCTGCCCTCGACCCGCCTAAGGTGACTCCCCGCAGTGCGGGGAGATGTCGCGAAGCGACAGAGGGGACGGGCTTGTTGAGCCTGCCTTAGGAATCCGCCGGGACTCTGTCCCAGACCCTGCAAAGGGGCACAGCCCCTTTGAATCCATCTACGTTGCCGCTCGCAAGCTCGCTCAGTCTGTACAAACGGCGCAGTCTGCTATCGGCGGGCAGCAATGAGAAGGACGGCGTCCTCGACGTCCCATCAGCACACAAAAAAGCGGCTCGATGAGCCGCTTTTTCTTATTCCTTAGCCTTTTCGTCTTTTTCGTCGTCGGAGTCGTCGAGTATCTTCTCGTAGCTCTCCTCCTCAAGGCGTTCCTTCTCCGCCTTCTTCGTCGCCGACGATGCGCTCTTCCTGCCCTTTGCCATGAGCACTACCGCGAGCACTATCGCCGCAAGCAGCAGCGCTGCCGCCAGAATCAGGAAGGCGTATTTTTTCAGGCTCTTGTCCACGTAGGAGTAGCTGAGCTTGTTCGTCCTCGCGTAGCTCTCGCCCGCGCTTCCCGTGAACACGCTCATCCTGAAATTGTCAAGGGCGGAGTAGTTCTCGCCCGTTTCGTCGAGCTCGTATCCGAACGCATGAGCACCGATACTGCTGATGCTCTTCGGCACGATGATCTGTTCGAGATTCGGGCAGTCGAGGAAGGCTCCCTCGCCTATAGTTCTCGTGCTCTCGGGAATGATGACCTTCGACAGGTTTGTGCAGTCGAGGAAGGCTCCGTCGCCGACAGAGTCGAGCGTTATCGGGAAATCGAGCGATTCCAGCGCCGTGCAGTATTTGAAGGCGATGGGAGCGATATTAGTCAGTCCCGATGAGAAGTCTATGTTTTTGAGGTTCGTGCAGTAGCTGAATGCGCTCTCGCCGATATCGGTGACCGACGACGGCAGATACAGCTTGTTGATATTGACACATACCGAGAACGCACCCGGCTCGATGTACTTGACCTCGTTCCTGATGTAGACGTCGCCGCTGAGAGCCGTCGATGCGCGGTAGATGTTCTCCTTGCTGCTGTTGTAGAGTATGCCGTCCTCGAAGACGAATGCGCCGCATTTCGAGGAGTCGATGTCCGTGATGGAGCTGCACTGTGCAAATGCCATAGCGCCGATAGAGCTGAGCTCGCCGGGGAGCTTTATGCTTTTCAGCATAGAGCAGTTATAGAACGCGTAATTGCCTATCGAGCTGACCTTGTCGGGGATATCGACCGATTCGAGGCGGGTACAGCCCATGAACGTACTGCTTTTAAGCTCGGTGATACGGCTCGGGAGCGTTACCTTTTTCAGCGACGTACAGCCGATGAAAGCGCTTGCGCCTATGCTCGTGATGGTGTCGGGGATAGTGAGCTCCTCGATGTAGTGGCAGTTCTGGAAGGCGTTGTCGGCTATCGCGGTCACGGCGTATCCGTTGCGGAGCTCCGGTACCTCGGTGAGGATTGAGGTCGGGTCGCACGCGGTTATCGTGTAAGTGCCGTCAACGAGCTCGTAGGTGAAGTTGCCGTCGCGGAGCTCCTCGCCGAGCTCGGAATTATCTACTGTGGCGAATGCGGAAAAGCCTGCGGCAGTCCCGACAAATGCCGCGCACAGCACTGCTGCCGCGAGCTTAGTTATCGTCTTCGTCAGCTTCATCTTCCGCCTCCTCGTCTTCTTCCTCAGCCTTTTCTTCCTTGGCGGGAGCTTTTTTCGCTGCGGGCTTTGAAGCCTTCTTATTCTTCACGGACTTGCCCGTTGCTATGCCGATAACAGCGAGCACGGCAGCTGCGATAATGCCGATGATAACGTACAGGAAGCCCCTGTTTACGTTGGCGTCGGCTACTCCGACCGTATT
>CAMHBN010000005.1 GCA_946183385.1 uncultured Ruminococcus sp. | reverse complement strand
AAAGGTTTTAGCTCGTAGAAGATCTAAGGGCAGAGCAAGATTAACTCACTGACGACGCTGACCACAAAAATTTTAATTTTTGTGGTCTTTTTTATTAAGACTTCCTTTTTTTGAAATGCAGCATATCTTTTTCAGTAAATTTTTCCGATAACTGCGTTAAAAGCGCTTGAAATACACAAAGTATTTCAGCTCACTTTTGCCTTGTTCTCGAAAAAATTTCCTTGAAAAATCTAATGCTTCTTCCAAAAAATGTAAGTCTGAGAGTAATTATTGTTTCTTTTATTCGGATTTTTTGATTCCCCTATTTTTGGATTATTATTATGCTTTATACGGAAACTCTCAAGGAAAACAAGGATTTCCTGACACTGTACAAAAAGGGACGCTATATCCCCTCAAAATATTCCGTGATATATGTCAGACCCAACGGACGCCCGTTCAACCGCCTCGGTATCACCGCAGGCAAGAAGATAGGCAACGCCGTCCACAGGAACAGGGCAAAGCGGCTGATAAGGCTCGCCTACCGCGAGAATGAGGTCAATATGCCCATCGGTATCGACATCGTTATCGTAGCGCGCGCACATATCTGCGAGATCAAATCGGACGAATACTGCGCGTACATGAGAAAGTACGGAGTCAGCGAGATCGAGAAAATAGTCAGAAAGACAAAATGAAATATATCATCATTTCACTTATAAAGCTCTACAAGAGGTTCATATCCCCTCTTACACCGCCCAAGTGCAAATACTACCCTACGTGCAGCACGTACGCGCTGACAGCCGTCGAGCGCTTCGGAGCGATAAGAGGCACGGCTCTTGCCGTGTGGAGGATACTGCGGTGCAATCCGTGGTCTATGGGCGGCATAGACTATGTGCCCGAGAAATTTACCTTTAAAGTGAAAAAGTATGATTACGAGAAGGACTTTCCGTCAGACGAGCAGACCTTAAAAGACCCGCACAATGGAGAGGTATGAAAATTGAATTATTTATATGACCTTATAGGTATACCGTTCGGCTATCTGATGAGCTTCATCTACAGCATCGTGCCGAACTACGCATTAGCTATCATCATCTTCACACTCGTGACCAAGCTGCTGCTCTTTCCCGTCAACTACAAGACGCAGAAGAACGCGGCAAGAATGACGCTTTTACAGCCCAAGCTTGAAAAGATAAAGAAGGCTTACGAGAGCAACCCCCAGCGCCTGCAGGAGGAGCAGCAGAAGCTCTACCAGCAGGAGGGCATCAACCCGATGGGCTCGTGTCTGCCGATGTTCGTGCAGATGTTTCTGCTCTTCGGTGTTATCGACGTTGTATACAAGCCGATAACCCACATTCTCCACATCACCAAGTCGGTAAGAGTAGCCGCTATCGAGAAGGCGTCCGAGCTTGCAGTCAAGTTCGGCGACGTCAATAACGGCAAGGAGATATCCACAGGCAACCTCAGAAGCGAGCTCCTCACAGCAGAGGCTCTCGACAAGCACCCCACAGAGTTCACGGATTTCGCCGAGAACTTCTTCCAGAAGGTGTCGGACTTCTCGGATACATTCAGCGTATTCGGCGCTAACCTCGGTAAGACCCCCGAGTTTCACCCCGAGGTATGGAACAAAGAGTCGATAATACTCTTCTGTATCCCCTTCCTTGCAGGACTTGCACAGCTCATATTCTCCGTATATTCACAGATACATCAGAAAAAGACGAATCCTCAGGCTAACGCGGCAGGCGGCGGCTGTATGACAGCAATGACGCTCCTCATGCCCGTATGGTCGATATGGATAGCGTTCGAGGTACCCGCAGGCGTCGGCTTCTACTGGATATTCTCATCGCTTTTCAGCTTCTTCATCACCCTCGCACTCAACTGCTACTTCACCAAGGACAGGATAGTTGCGATAAACGAGAAGGAAAAGCAGAAGGCAAAGGAATACGCCGAGAAGCACCCCGGAAAGAAGACCTTCATGCAGCGCATGATGGAGCAGCAGCAGGCAGCTCTCGAGCAGCAGGGCGGACTTCCGCGAGTAGACGAGAACGGCGAGAAGATATCGCGCTCCGAGCAGAACAAGAAGGACCGCGACAGGATAAAGGAAGCACGTAAGCGTATGGCTGAGAAATACGGCGACGAATACGATGACAATAACGACGAGGAATAATAAATCGAGGAGGTATTAGAAATGACTGAGATTTTCACAGCAAAGACAGTCGAGGAAGCAAAGGAACTGGCAGCTCAGAAATTCGGCAAGAGCGTAAGCGACATCAAGTTCGAGATACTTGAAGAGGGCAAAAAAGGCGGATTCCTCGGACTCGGCGCAAAGGACGCAAGAGTCAAGGCAACATTTGAGGAGCCCGCAGCAGCAGTAACAGCAGCACCCGCACCTGCGGCACCCGTTGCAGAGAAGATAGAGAAGGCAGTCGAGACCGTTGCAGAGCCTGTAAAGGAGGCTGTAGCAGCACCCGCAGCAGCAGCTGAGGCAGCACCCGCAGCCGCTCCCGCAGAGCCCGCTGAGGAAGAGGAGGACTTCTCCCTCGACAGCTTCACACTGATAGAGAACGAGTCCGACTACGACCCCAAGGTAAAGATAGCGAAGGACTACATCACAAGCATACTCCGCGCGATGGGCATTGACGCCGAGTTCACGGTATACCAGAACGAGACAGGCGCAGTGATAAACATCGAGAGCGACAACAACGGCACAATAATCGGCAGACGCGGCGAGACACTCGATTCTCTCCAGTACCTCTGCTCGATAATCGCAAACAAGGGCGACAAGGACTATTTCCGCATCACGATAGACTGCCTCGGCTACAGAAGCAAGCGCAAGGAGACACTCCAGCAGCTCGCGAACAAGGTAGCGAAGTCGGTACTGAGAACAGGCAGAAGCCAGCCTCTCGAGCCGATGAATCCCTACGAGAGACGCGTTATCCACTCGGCAATTTCCAAGATCGAGGGAGTTTCCTCACGCTCGGTCGGCGAAGAGCCCTACAGAAAGATAATCATTTCTTCCAATAATCCCAAGGCAGGCAGAGGCGGACGCGGCAGAAACAACCGTGACGACAGGCGCGGAGGCGACAGACGCGGAAACGGACGCCGCAGAGAGAGACGTGAGCCGTTCGAGCCGAGAGCAATAGACCTCTCGACCTCGTTCGAGAAGGACTACAAGAAGCCCAAGCCCGAGGACAACATGGAGGGCGGACTCTACGGCAAGATAGAGCTTTAAGAGCATAATGTAGGGGCGCATTCCGTGCGCCCGTACTTATTGTATGGGACGGTGCTTCGCCAAACCACCTGACACGAATTGTAGGGGCGCACATTGTGCGCCCGCCAATAACCAATAATCTTACGGCAACAAAATGTAGGGGACGCCGCAGCTAACGGCTGCCCGTCCCCTCTGTCAGCTTTGCTGACATCTCCCCACACTGTTGGGAGCCATCCGGCGTCCCGCACCTTACAGACAAACTTGCGGCAACGTAATGTAGGGGCGGATATTATCCGCCCGCAAACGAAAGACATTGCAATCACGCGCGTAGATAACTCCGCGGGAGAGCAATTACGGAGCGGTAGAAGGGACGCCTTGCGAAGCGCCTTCGTTTTGTTTCGCCGTTCCTTAAAAGCTGTGAACGGCGACCAGAGACGCTGTCTCTGGACTCTGCAAGCCTTTGAAAAGGCTTGAGCGAAACTTTCGGATTCGCGCCAAAGAAATATAAAACGGTAATTTATCGCCGCGCAACAAACTATTCAAATCAACTACAACGGCGCAATGCCGTTGTTTTTTTAGGAAGTGAAACTATGTCAACGATAGCGGCGATATCCACGCCGAATGCGGTCGGCGGGATAGCGGTGATACGCATTTCGGGCGAAAACGCGATAGCGGTCGCGGAGAAGATTTTCCGTCCCTTCGGCGAAAAAACGGTCGCGGAAATGCAGGGCTACACCTGCGCCTACGGCATCGCTCACGACGGCGGTGAGCGCATTGACGACTGCATACTGACGGTCTTCCGCGCCCCTCACAGCTACACGGGCGAGGACGTCTGCGAGGTCTCGTGCCACGGCGGCTTGTACGTCTCGAAGCGCATTCTCCGCGCGGCTCTGAACAACGGCGCAGTCAGTGCGGAGGCAGGCGAGTTCACGAAGCGCGCCTTCCTCAACGGCAAGCTCGACCTCACGCAGGCAGAGGCTGTAATGGACGTAATATCGGCGCGCGGCAAGGCTGAGCTCCGCATGGCAGAGCAGCTCCGCGAGGGCGCGACTTACAAGAAGGTGCGCCGCTGCTCTGACAGGAATTGCGGCGTGGACGGACTACCCCGACGAGGATATCCCCGAGATAGAGCCGACCGCCATTCACGCGGATCTGACGGAGATACGTGCCGAGCTCGAATCGCTCATTCGCAACTACGACAGCGGACGCATTATCCGCGAGGGAGTTTCGACTGCCATTGTCGGACGTCCAAACGTCGGAAAATCGACACTTTTCAACTGTCTGAGCGGCTGCGAGCGGAGCATTGTCACCGACATCGCAGGCACGACCCGTGACGTAGTCGAGGAGACTGTCCGCCTCGGGGACATCGTTCTGCGCCTTTCCGATACAGCTGGGATCCACGACACGGACGACATCATTGAGGGAATGGGCATAGACATTGCAGAAAAAACGGCGAAGAATGCCGAGCTTGTGATAGCAGTTTTTGACGGAAACTGTCCTCTTACGGCGGACGATTTATATTTGATTGATAAAATTAACCAAAAGAAATGCATTGCTGTAATCAATAAATCCGACCAAGAACAGCTCATAGATACGGACATCCTGAATGATAAGTTTTTACATATAGTATATATTTCTGCCAAGAATAATGAAGGAATAGAACAGCTCGAGGACGCAGTCAAGGAGCTTTTTGAGATAAACAGTGACAGCTTTTCTGTTGTCACAGCGTCGAATGAGCGCCAGAAGCAGTGCATTGACCGCGCGATACGTTCACTTGACGAGGGCATTACAATCATCGAAACCAGTGAAATGTACGACGCTCTGAATGTCGTACTCGACGATGCCGAGCAGTCGCTGCTTGAACTTACGGGTGAACGCATAACGGACGCAGTAGTTGATGAGGTGTTCTCAAATTTCTGTGTCGGCAAATAATGTTCCACGTGGAACAATTAAGGAGTTCTTATGTCATACAAAATGGGAGAATTTGACGTAGCGGTCGTAGGTGCAGGTCACGCTGGAGTCGAGGCTGCACTTGCTTCGGCACGTCTCGGCTGCAAGACGGTGATGTTTACCATCTCGCTCGACCAGATAGCGAATATGCCCTGTAATCCGTCGATTGGCGGCACTGCGAAGGGACATCTTGTACGCGAGATCGACGCTCTCGGAGGCGAAATGGGCAAGGCAGCGGATGCTTGTTTTATACAGAGCCGTATGCTGAATCGTGGAAAAGGACCTGCTGTCCACAGCCTGAGAGTGCAGGCAGACCGTGTAAAATACCACAATTATATGAAGCAGGTCTGTGAAAAACAGGAAAATCTCTATGTGAAACAGGCTGAAATCACCGAAATAATTTGCTCTGAGGGAAACATTACCGGCGTTAAAACCTCGCTCGGAGCCGAATATTCAGTCAAAGCAGTCATAATTGCGACCGGAACTTACCTCAAGGGAAAAATACATATTGGCGAGGTTTCGTACGTGAGCGGACCTGATTCTGCCCTTCCGAGCAGGGGATTGTCTGCAAGTTTGATCGAAAATGGCGTTGAGCTCAGACGTTTCAAGACTGGAACTCCGTGTCGAGTCCACAAAAGAAGCATCAATTTTGATGAAATGGAGAGACAGGACGGCGACGATAAAATTGTTCCGTTTTCATTTGAAACACCGGCTGATGGACTTGAAAACATAGTAAGTTGCTATATGACGTATACAAATAGTAATACGCATGAAGTTATACTCTCAAACCTCGACAGGTCACCGTTATACAGTGGTAGAATAGAGGGCGTGGGACCAAGATACTGTCCGTCAATCGAGGACAAAATAGTCAGGTTTTCAGACAAGCCAAGGCATCAGCTGTTCGTGGAACCGATGGGACTTTCGACGGAAGAATACTATTTGCAGGGAATGTCGTCGTCGCTGCCTGAGGACGTACAGCTGAAATTTCTGCGCACTATAAAAGGGCTCGAAAACGTCGAGATAATGCGTCCCGCGTACGCGATAGAATATGATTGTTGCGATCCCTTGCAGCTTCTTCCGACCCTTGAATTCAAAAAAATTACAGGGCTGTACGGTGCGGGACAGTTCAACGGAAGCTCAGGTTACGAAGAGGCAGCAGCTCAGGGACTTGTTGCGGGAATCAACGCCGCATTGAAGATAAATGGCGAAAATTCGATGATTCTCAGCCGTTCGAGCTCGTATATCGGCACGCTTGTTGATGATCTTGTAACAAAGGGCTGCTCGGATCCGTACCGAATGATGACTTCGCGAAGCGAGTACAGGTTGATTCTTCGTCAGGATAATGCGGATCAGCGCCTTATGCCGATTGGTCACAATATTGGTCTTATCAGTGACGCGCGACTTGAAAAGCTTAATTTAAAGATGTCTCAGACAGCTGCGGAGCTCAAAAGGGTTAAGACAACTACTATTGCTCCGAGTGAAAAACTGAATAATTATTTACTTTCTATGGGGACATCTCCTTTAAAGAGCGGCTGTAAGGTGGCTGATCTGATAAGGCGTCCACAGCTTAATTATAACGATATTGCTGAATATGATTTTACTCGTCCGTCTCTTTCAGACGAAGTCTGTGAACAGGTAGAGCTGCAAATCAAGTATGAAGGATACATTGAAAAGCAGTTGGAACAGATAGAACAAATGAAAAAACTTGAGGAAAAGCTTCTTCCTCAGAATTTTGATTATACGCAGGTTTATGGGCTTCGTCTTGAGGCTGCCGAAAAACTCAACAAGATTCAGCCGCTCTCAATCGGTCAGGCTTCGAGAATATCCGGAGTATCTCCCGCTGATGTTTCGATGCTTGCTGTGTGGCTGCATAAGGAATCGAGGTGAAGCGAATGTTACCTGAATTAGAATTATGTTGCGCTGAATTTGAAAAGTATGGGTTTATTGATTTTGATGCTGATAAATATTCAAAAATGAATATTTATGCAGAATTTCTCGTTGATTACAACAAGAATGTCAACCTGACCGCCATAACCGAACCGCGTGAAATTCTGATAAAGCATTTCATTGACAGCGTCGTTCCTCTGAGGTACATCGACATACCAAATGGCGCTTCACTCATTGATGTCGGGACTGGTGCTGGATTTCCTTCGATACCAATTAAACTGTTTCGTCCTGACATTAAACTCACGCTTCTTGACAGTCTCGACAAGAGAATTACGTTTCTGAAACTGCTTTGTGAGAAGCTTGAAATTGAAGCTGATTTTATTCACGGACGTGCGGAGGACATCTCTAAAACGTCGGAATATCGCGAAAAATTTGATTTCTCCTGCGCCCGAGCTGTTGCTAATCTTTCTGTCCTTTCCGAGTATTGTCTGCCATTTGTAAAAGTTGGCGGCAGCTTCATTTCTCTTAAAGGTCCGAGCGAAGAAATCGCTTCCGCCGAGAGTGCGATTACTCTTCTTGGTGGTCAGTTGAGTTCGGTCACTGATTATGAAATTGACGGTGACGGAAGGCGGCTTATTCTTGTAAAAAAGATATCGCAAACGTCGTCAAAATATCCCAGAAACAGCGCTCAGATTAAAAAGAAACCGCTCTGAAAAATGAATATTTATTCATTTATTCCGCCAAAACGTCGATTTTTGGCGGAATATTTTTATGGATTTTATTTCCGAAAGATGTTAGGATTGTTTTATAAAAAACATTGGAGGAAATAAAATGGCAGGTTTCTTGAGTATTACAAAGGAGAAGCAGGTAAATAAGGTCGTTGAGATAGATATAGAAAGGATTTGTCCGAATCCGAATCAGCCGCGTACCGATTTTAAAGACGATGACCTGACTGCTTTATCCGAGTCAATCACGCAGAATGGCATATTGCAGCCGCTTTCGGTACGCAGAACAGGTGATGGGTTCGAGCTTATCGCGGGAGAGCGGCGACTGAGAGCGGCTAAGCTCTGCGGATTGGAACGTGTTCCATGTATCATTCACGATATAAATGATCGTAATTCGGCGATTCTTGCGCTTGTCGAGAATATTCAGCGTCAGGATCTTTCCTTTTTTGATGAAGCCGCGGCAATTGAGAAGCTCATCAGCTACTACGGAATGACGCAGGAAGAAGCCGCGAGCAAGCTCGGAAAGGCGCAGAGTACGATTGCAAACAAGCTCCGTTTGCTTCGTCTTACGCCTGATGAGCGAACTCTTATCACGAAATTTAACCTCACTGAGCGTCATTCGCGGGCGCTTCTGAAGCTTGCAAGTCCTGAGGAGCGCATTGTAGTGCTTGAAAAGGTCATAAACGGAAAGCTCAATGTCGAGAAGACCGAAAAGCTCGTTGATGACTATATCGGACGTGAAAAGCAGCGGCAGAGCTACAAAAAGCGCTCGAAGGTGTTTCAGAATGTGAAGATTTTTGTGAATACTATCAATAAGGCTGTCGAGACTATGCAGGCGGCAGGGATCCTCGCAGATTCGCGGAAAATACAGAGCGAGGACTACATCGAGTACCGTGTCCGTATACCGTTACATAAGAATTGATTGTTCCACGTGGAACATTCCTGCGCTGATTTTGAATTAAATGTTTCACGTGAAACATTTTTGTACTGTTCTGCGCGTGAATTGTTCCACGTGGAACATTTTTTTGCAAAAAAGCCTCCGCAACTATTTACATCATCTCAAAAAAGTGATATAATAAATAGTACATTATCAAGGAGGGTGATCAAATGGGTAAGATAATCGCGGTCGCGAACCAGAAGGGCGGCGTCGGAAAGTCCACGACCGTCATAAATCTTGCGTCATACCTCGGTATGCGCGGGAAAAAGGTGCTCTGTGTCGACATCGACCCGCAGGGAAATTCAACTACCGGCTTCGGCATCAAGAAAAAAGGCGTGGAGGTCTCGACTTACGATGTGCTCATCGGGAAGGCGAGGATCCAGGACGCGGTGCTTGCTACCGAGTTCGATAATCTGTGCGTTATTCCTGCTACGGAGAGCCTTGCGGGGGCTGAGGTCGAGCTGCTGAATATGGAAAACCGCGTGAACAGACTGAAAATGCAGCTTCTCACGATAAAGGACGTTTTCGACTATATCTTCATCGACTGCCCGCCTGCACTCGGTACGCTGACGATAAATGCTCTCGTTGCGGCGGATTCCGTGATGATCCCTATGCTTGCGGAGTTCTTCGCGCTTGAGGGTCTGTCGCAGCTGACGAACACTATCAAAATCGTTAAATCTAATTACAATCCCTCGCTGGAGATAGAGGGTATCCTCTTTACCATGTTCGACGGCAGACTCAATGTCGCGAATGATGTTGTCGCGGAGGTAGAGAAGTACTTCCCCGGCAAGGTCTTCCAGACGAAGATACCGCGAAATGTACGTATTTCTGAGGCTCCCAGCCACGGCAAGCCCATTGTCTACTACGATAAGGGCTCGAAGGGCGCGGATTCGTACACTCTGCTCGGTCTTGAACTCCTCGGCGAGCCGCTTGAGCTTCCGAAGAAGAAGAGAAGGGGAATATTCACCTTTTCAAAAAAGAGTGGAAAGAAGAAGAAAAAGTAATCTGAAAGGAATGAAATAATGGCAAAAGGTGGTTTAGGCGTCGGTCTTGACGCGCTGTTCAGCGACAATACGAGCGATGTGCAGGTGAAAAAGACCCTCCGCCTTTCTGAAATAGAGCCCAACCGCGACCAGCCGCGTAAATCGTTCAGCGACGAGGCTATCACTGCCCTTGCGGAATCTATCCGCGAGCACGGCGTGCTCCAGCCGATTCTCGTCCGTCCCCTTGATTCGGGCGGCTATCAGATAGTCGCAGGCGAGCGCAGGTGGCGCGCCGCTCGTATGCTCGGGCTCGACGAGATACCCGTGAATATCCGCGAGCTCTCCGACTCGGAGGCTATGCAGATAGCAATAATCGAGAACCTCCAGCGAGAGAACCTCAACCCCGTCGAAGAGGCGAACGGCTATAACGAGCTCATCGAAAAGTACGGTATGACGCAGGATAAGGTCGCGAAAATGGTCGGTATCTCACGCTCGGCTGTAGCCAACTCCGTGAGACTGCTCGCGCTACCGAAGCGGGTGCTGGGTATGCTCGAGGAGGGGAAGCTCTCCGCGGGTCATGCGAAGGCTCTGCTCGGTATCAATGACGAGGAGATGCTCATTGCGGTCGCGAATCGCGCCGCCGACGGCGGTATGACGGTGCGTCAGGTCGAGAACCTTGCGCAGAAGTCCACGCAGTCCAAGACTAAGGAGGACAAGCCAAAGAAAATCTCCGATGAGGAGAGATACTGCAAGGAAATGCAGATATCACTGCAGCTGTCGCTCGGACGCAAGGTCGAGGTCAAGCACGGAAAGAAAAAGGGGACTATCACCCTTGAATATTACGGTGTGGATGATCTCAGGAGCATTTCTGAGCTTCTGGCACCCTCTTACCAAGTAAATAGTGAAGGAGAACTTATAAAATGATCGACATTAAACTGATAAGAACAAATCCCGAGCTCGTCAAGGAGAACATCAAGAAGAAGTTCCAGGACGAGAAGCTTGAGCTCGTTGACAAGGTTGTCGAGCTCGACAAGCAGTACAGAGAGACTAAGGTGGAGTGCGACAGCCTCCGCAACCAGCGAAAGGTTAAGAGCAAGGAAATTGGCGGTCTGATGGCTAAGGGTCAGAAGGACGAGGCTGAGAAGGTAAAGGCTGAGGTATCGGAGCTCGGTACAAAGCTCGAGGAGATGGAGGCTCTTGAGGTCAAGCTCGAGGGCGATATCCGCCAGATAATGCTCGTTATCCCCAACATCATCGACGAGTCCGTGCCGATAGGCAAGGACGACAGCGAGAACGTTGAGGTCGAGAAGTTCGGCGAGCCCGCTGTGCCCGACTTCGAGATACCCTACCACGTTGACATCATGGAAAAGGTCAACGGTATCGACCTTGACAGCGCCCGCAAGACAAGCGGCAACGGCTTCTACTACCTCTGCGGCGACATCGCACAGCTCCAGTCATGTATCCTCTCATACGCCCGCGACTTCATGATAGACAAGGGCTTCACCTACTATATCCCGCCTTTCATGATCAGAAGCGATGTCGTTACCGGCGTTATGAGCTTCGCGGAAATGGAGGGCATGATGTACAAGATAGAAGGAGAGGACCTCTACCTCATCGGTACGTCCGAGCACTCGATGATAGGCAAGTTCATCGACACTATCCTCCCCGAGGAGGAGCTCCCCAAGACGCTCACCAGCTATTCGCCCTGCTTCCGCAAGGAGGTAGGTGCTCACGGCATCGAGGAGCGCGGTGTTTACCGTATCCACCAGTTCGAGAAGCAGGAGATGATAGTTGTCTGCAAGCCCGAGGAGAGCATGGACTGGTTCCACAAGCTCTACAGCTACACAGTCGAGTTCTTCCGCACGCTCGATATCCCCGTCCGCACACTGGAGTGCTGCTCGGGTGACCTCGCTGACCTCAAGGTCAAGAGCCTCGACGTTGAGGCGTGGTCGCCGAGACAGAAGAAGTATTTCGAGGTCGGCAGCTGCTCGAACCTCGGCGACGCGCAGGCTCGCAGACTCGGTATCAGAGTCAAGGGTGCTGACGGCAATAAGTACTTCGCTCACACGCTCAATAATACCGTGGTTGCTCCGCCGAGAATGCTCATCGCATTCCTTGAAAACAACCTCAACGAGGACGGCTCTATCCGCATACCCAAGGCGCTCCAGCCCTATATGCGCAAGGACATCATCAAGGTTCCCGAGAAATAATGGAATATTTGAGAACCTGCCTTTACAAGTAGAATAATAAGATTTTCGAGCAGAATTTATTCGAGGACAAGGCGAAAGCACGCAGTAATACTTGATGTATTGCAAGTGATTTTAACGCAGTCATCGGATAAATTTGCCGAAAAGCTGTTATTCTGTCTTGTAAAGACAGGTTCTGAAAAAGAAACGGCTGCAAGTTCCGTACTTGCAGCCGCTTCTTCATGTTAGGAAAGGTTGGGTGTCATGGTTATTTGTTAAGCATCTGGGTGTCTGCCTGCTTTGCCGCTGCACAGAGGCAGAAGGAGAATAATGATACAGTTCCGCCGATGAGGACTCCTATCACCATCTCTATCATTGTGCTCACCTCGTCTTTCATAAGTAATTTTTTCACGTTCATCTTTCATTGACTATATTATGCCGCGGAATTCTTAAAATAGTCTTAAATTTTACTACAAAATTCAATTTTTCTTTTGAATATTACAGATTGTTGATTTACCGCTGTCCTCCCGTGAACTCGTCTCCCCATTTTGCCGCTACACACAGGCACATTGTGAATACTCCCACGCTTCCGCCGAATATTGTACCGAGTATAAATCCGAGCATATTATCACCTCATCTATATTATGCCCGCGATTTTTTGTTGTAAACACGAATTTGTAGGGGCGCACAGTGTGCGCCCGCGGGGGTACCCCGCATGGAAATTGACATCATCACTATATTATGTTATAATACAAGTGTTAACCAGATGACAGGAGGTCATATCCTATGAAAACCAATAAATTCGCTGCAGCTCTGCTGTGCGCGGCTGTCTGTGCGGGAGCTGTCTCCTGCAACGGCGGTAACACCTCGTCAAGCAGAAAGGCTACTTATGTCACAGCGCAGGAGAATGAGACTACCGAGGCTACTAAAAAGTCCGATTATGTTCAGGTCTCTATCGACGGCATGAGCGTGCTCTACACGGGCTGGATAAAAATGCCGACAGGCAAGGAGTACATCAGCATTCTCAATGCGCCGAACGACAAGTACCAGAACGGCTTTGCCTATCCCGATTTCCCTGCTGAGGTCTACAAGGAGGAGGGCGACTGGCTCCTTATCAAGTCAAACGATAAGGTCGGCTATATCCCCAAGACCAATTTCACGACGGAGGCTCCCGCTGTCGAGGGGCACGTTGATAATAACTGAAAAGAGGTAACTGTAAATGAACAACGTAACTAATGACATTTTCTACATCGGCGTAAATGACCATGAAATCGACCTTTTCGAGGGGCAGTACGACGTGCCCAACGGTATGGCGTATAACTCGTACCTCATCGTTGACGAAAAGATCGCTGTACTCGACACAGTTGACGCGAACTTCACCGAACAGTGGCTCGCTAACCTCAAAGAGGCTCTCGGCGGCAGACAGCCCGATTACCTCATAGTTCAGCACGTCGAGCCCGACCACTCTGCGAGTATCGGGAGCTTCCTGAAGGAGTACCCGAATACGAACGTTATCGGTAATGCCAAGACCTTCGCGTTCATCTCCGCATTCTATCCCGACGTTGTTATCACGAATAAAATTGAGGTCATGGAGGGCAACAAGGTCCCGCTTGGCAGGCACGTGCTCAGCTTCGTTTTTGCTCCGATGGTGCACTGGCCCGAGGTCATGATGACCTACGACAGCACCGACAAGGTCTTCTTCTCCGCTGACGCTTTCGGCAAGTTCGGAGCGCTCGATGTCGAGGAGGACTGGGCTTGCGAGGCAAGACGCTACTACTTCGGTATCGTCGGCAAGTACGGAATGCAGGTGCAGGGACTTCTCAAAAAAGCCGCTGCGCTCGATATAAAGACGATATGTCCGCTCCACGGACCTGTGCTCAGCGAGAATCTGCAGTACCACCTCGACCTCTACAATACGTGGTCGAGCTACGGAGTCGAGAGCGAGGGCGTGTTCATCGCTTACACCTCCGTTTACGGAAATACGAAGAAGGCAGCGGAGCTCCTGCGTGATAAGCTGCTCGAAAAGGGCTGTCCCAAGGTCGCTATCGCTGACCTCGCGCGTGAGGATATGGCTGAATCCGTCGAGGACGGCTTCCGCTACGGCAAGCTCGTGCTCGCGACCACTACATATAATGCCGAGATCTTTCCGTTCATGAACCAGTACATCGACTGGCTCGTCGAGAGAAACTACCAGAACCGCACTATCGGTATCATCGAGAACGGCTCGTGGGCTCCGACGGCGGCGAGAGTGATAAAGGCGAAGTTCGAGAAGTCCAAGAATATCACCTGGCTCGACACGACTGTGACTATCAAGTCCGCGATGAGTGCTGACAATGTCGCTCAGATTGAGGCTATGGCTGACGAGCTGATGAAGTGAGGCGGTGCGGTATGCAGATACGACGCTTCAATAACGCCGACGCTGCCGAGACATCCGCGATGATAACAGAGACGCTCCGCATAAGCAACGTAAAGGATTACACTCCCGAGCTTATGGAGGAGTGCGCGAAGAGCCTCTCTCCCGAGAAGCTGACAGAGCGGGCGGGCTGGATGCACTTCTACGTAGTCGAGGACGGCGGGAGCATAATCGGCTGCGGCGGTATCGGTCCCTACTGGGGCAAGGAGGATGAGAGCAGTCTCTTCACCATTTTTGTCAAGCCGACCGAGCAGGGCAGGGGTATCGGGCGGAGCATAATCGAGACCCTTGAGCGGGACGAATTCTTTCTCCGTGCAAAGCGGGTGGAGATACCGTCCTCGAAGACGGCGGTCAATTTCTACAAGCGGTTCGGCTACGACCACAAGAAGGGTTTCGAGGAGCCCGACGATGAGGGCATCTACCGACTTGAAAAATTTCGATGATTTTTATAGGAGCGCACGAAGGGGAGCCCCCTTTGGCGGTTACGCAGGTTACCGGATTTGTGCCGTTAGTATACGGCTCGGTAGCCCACGTTTTCCGCTAAGGGAAGCAACCTAATGTGCGCTCCTTTTTTGCGCGGTGTACGTTCCGGAAATTTGCGGGCGGATGATATCCGCCCCTACATTTTTTGTAGGAGGCGATGCCTTCATCGACCGAAAAAAACAGGCGGGCTGATGTTAAGCTGCGTACCAAATCTTTGATTTGGACTTCGCAGCTATATGCAGCTCTGCTGTTGGGTATCAGTCCATACAGTTCAGGTCAGGCAGTCGGTCGGGTATATTGCGGGCGCACGAATGCGCCCCTACAGGGGGGCGGAGGTGTTGAAATTGTCAATAGTTTTGCACGTCCCCTGAACAGTTTCAACAGCTCGTACTTGCCGATTTTTCGGGAGAGGGGAGTGGGGGAGTGGGTGGTTTTTCAACTGCTTTCAACCGCGGAGAGCATTGTACTTGTGCGGTTTAATGTGCTAAAGCGGGCGGCGATGTTCCACGTGAAACAATTAGGGTTTGACATTTTAACAAACAAGTATTATAATGGAATCGGGGGAAAAAACAGAAAGGATATTCTCATGATAGCTAAAAGAGATAAGAAGGGGAAGCGCTTGATAATGACCCCGCGCGATTACTGCGTTGTCGATATCGAGACAACCGGACTCACTCCGTCCAACAGTGAGATAATCGAAATTGCCGCGATCAGATACAGGGACCTCGAAAAGACAGATTCGTTTTCGACCTTCGTCAAGCCCGGGCAAATGATATCCGATTTCATCGTCGAGCTGACCGGTATATCAAACGAGATGGTCGCGGACGCTCCCGACATTTCCGAGGCAATTCTCGGCTTCCGTGATTTCGTGCAGGACGATATCATAATCGGATACAATGTCAACTTCGACCTCAACTTCCTGTATGACGCTCTGCTCGGCTGCCATGGTCTCGCGCTGAGCAACGACTACGTGGATGTGCTGTCTTTTGCTCGTAAGGCTCTGCCAAGATTCGAGCGCAAGTCGCAGACGAGAGTTGCCGACCACCTGCGTATCCCCTCCAAGGGAGCTCACCGCGCAGAAAGAGACTGCGAGATATGCAATGACATCTACCAGAGGCTGATGAAAAATGTCCGCATCATCCAATGGGTTGAGGAGAACGAGAAGGCAGGAAAATAAACAGACAGGGCAGGGGGCTCTTAGCTGCGGGCGCACATTGTGCGCCTCTGCGTCTGAGTTCTCGTCCGGCTATTGCATTTCTCTTATCAATGTGTTATAATAACAGCAGAGAGCCGCCGGCTCTCTTTATTTTGAGAAAAGGATATGATTTGATTGGAAACTATCGACATTCTCCGCGACCTCGCTATCATCGTCGTGTGCGCAAAGGCGTTCGGTCTTCTCGCACGAAGGCTGAAAGCTCCTATGGTCGTCGGGGAGATAATCGCGGGACTGGTCATCGGTCCGTGCCTGCTCAATGTCGTCAAGCCCACCGAGTTCATCAGCATGATGGCTGAAATAGGCGTCGTGCTCATTATGTTCTCTGCGGGTCTCGAAACCAACTTGCAGGAGCTGAAAAAATCAGGGCTCGCTGCTCTCGTCATCGCCTGTGTCGGCGTGCTCGTGCCGCTCGTGGGCGGTACTCTCCTCTATATGGGAATGTACGGGTTTGCACCGCTCGGGTCGGAGGAGTTCTTCAAGGCTGTCTTCATCGGCTGTATCATGACTGCGACCTCCGTCGGCATAACCGTCGAGGTGCTGAAAGAAATGGGATACCTCAACAGCCGCGTCGGACAGACTATTCTCAGCGCCGCCATAATCGATGATATCATCGGTATCATCGTGCTCACCTTCGTGCTCGGATTCAAGGACCCCGACAGCAATACCCTCCTCGTGACGGGTAAGGTCGTGCTGTTCCTCGTGCTCTCCGTGATACTCGGCTTCATCTTCTATAAGCTGTTCAAGCGGTACGACGAGAAGCACTCGCACACGCGCCGCATACCTATAATCGCTATCGGGCTCTGCCTCGTTATGGCGTTCGTCGCCGAGAAGTATTTCGGTATCGCCGACATCACCGGTGCTTACATCGCGGGAATTATCCTCTGCAACACCCGCGACGCCGACTACATCGACCGCAAGGTCAGCATCAACGGCTATATGTTCTTCGCACCGATGTTCTTCGTAGGTATCGGTCTGAAAACCGACCTCAGCAGCGTCGATACGAGTATGATACTCTTCTCGGTCGGGTTCGTAGCTGTGGCTCTGCTGAGCAAGATCATCGGCTGCGGACTGGTCTCTAAGTGCTTCGGCTATAAGTGGTCGGACTGCGTGAAGATAGGCGTCGGTATGATGACACGCGGCGAGGTCGCACTCATTATCACAAATAAGGGGCTCGGGCTCGGTATCATCGACTCGTCCTACTTCACCGCCGTAATTATGCTCATCATCGTGTCGAGTATCGTCACGCCCGTGCTGCTGAAGCTGCTGTTCAATAAGTTCCCCGAGACCGAAAAGGTAATCGCGATGCCCATACAGAAGTAATACGTAAACTTATTGAGGAGGACCCTTTTGGAAAAGGGTGCAGCATAGTCTTATCGTAGTAAAATGAAATCAAGCCGAATAGGAGAAAAACAGCGGCACCTGATAATAGGTGCCGCTGTTTTGGTAATATGGAGGAGAGTTGTGTCACTTGTTGGCGTCCCATTCTTGGAGCACACGTGCGTCGTTGGCCGTTACGCCAGCTTCGCCGTCAACATCGGCGTTGAGGAGCCCCTGCTGTTTGAGCCCGTACTTGTCGCGGTTGGCGATGTGCTGGAGGATCGCCACGGAGTCGGCGACCGTCGCCTTTCCGTCAAGGTTGGCGTCCCCTTTGACTCCGTCAGCGAGGAAATCAACTCTGTTTCCTGACTCGTTAGCCTCACAGAGAGTATACACATCTATGCAGATATCGAAATTCTCGTATACGAACGTCCTGAACCTTATCTTATCCTCAACAGAACAGCCCTCGGGGTAGATTATGCTTCTCTTCTCGGTGTCGAAATACGGGACGAAGCCGTTCTCTTTCAGGGCTGCGTTCACCTCGTCGAGCGGAACGGATTTGCGGTCGAGGTAATGGCCGCTCTTGTTATACGTCGTCCACATTTTGAAGTGGTAGCTTGTCTGGAGGAACTGTATAACGTTGAAGCTGCCGGTCGCGGAAACCACCCTGCTGCCGTACTTTTCCCTGGCGGCTTTTGTGATATCATCGGCTAATTTCACGTTATCGCTGCCGCCGAAGAAAAATATCATAGGTATTGAGTATGCACTTGTATCATAGGGGACATACGCACGAGCGGTTTCTTCATCTATACCCATTTCCGCGAGCAGCGAATTAAGGTCGTCAGCAGTGGTATCAACGATTTTAAGATTAAGAGAATCATAATGCGTATACTCAAAGTAGCCTTCAAAATAGTTTTCGTTCTCCCCATTATCAAGTCGCCAAACATTCGAGTAATAGCCATCGGTGTTTCCGTCACCGACGAGGTCGGCGTTTATTGCATCGAGGAGCTCGGGGTATGACTGATAGCGCTCGTTGTAATGATTCACCGTATTGGTGTATATCTCGGAATCATTCTCAACATAGAATGCGAGCGCGTGGCTCGACATAGCTGTCATCGTCGATGAAACGACCATGAGTGCCAGCACTTTTGACAATAACTTTTTCAACATAATAATACCACCTTTCTTCATGTTATTCGGATGTGAATGTGTCTACATAGCTGTCAAACTGTTCCTTAGTTATCCTGTAACTGTATCTGCCTCCCAGGATTTGCATACTAACATAGTAATCGTCAGATGAGTTGGATCTGCTCAGGACTACGAAATTCATAACTTTGATACCAAATTGTGGCATTGCCCCTTCTATGTAGTACAGACTTCTTGCATCTATGCCGTTGACATACGGCTGCTCAGTATCAGTGAGTATCTTTAGAAGCTCCGATGTATCCGAGAATTTGTCTATCGGGTAGTGGTTTTCGTTGCGAACGCCTCCGAGTATAAGCGAATTTTCCATATCGGTCGCCTCTATCAGCTCGCCCAGAGTCTTGAAATCCGAGGAGTAAGTAACGTAAAGCTTAGGGTCGGGGTCATCCTCCGTTTTAACTGCAAGCGCAAAATTCGGAGAATAGTTTTTCACCTCATACAGTGTACACGGCACGGTATACTCATGGTCTATTGTAATGATGCTTTTCTCGACGAAATCACCTACCTCATCATCTGCGACAGTCACTTCCGTATCGTTTATGCGGCAGGGATGGAATATCGGATTGTACTTGAATTCATACTCTCCGTACCGAACCTGTTTTGTGGGCGGCAATGTGACCTGCGTTGTAGCAACAGCGGCAGAGCTGACCTGCGTCCCCGTAGACTCGACCAAACCTGTCTGCGGTGTGGTACCGGTATAGTAATATGCATTTGCTGAGGTCTGAACAGCTGAGGTTGTAAAAAAATAGGAATGAGTTGTTTTTGCTGTTGTGGTCTGAGAAACGGTAGTCTTCACAGCCGCTGCTGTCGTCTTAGCAGCAGTGGTCGTCGTTGGAGAAGCTGCCGCAGTCGTGCGTACTGTTTCCGTTGTCGTGCGAGCCGCAGTCGCTGTCGTGCGGACTGTTGTCACGCTCTGCCGAGCAGAAGCTGTAGTCGCAGTAGTTGTTGCGGTAGTCATCTGTTTAGTTGTCGTAGTCTTCGGAGCGGCAGTGCTCGAAGAAGTCTGAGCTGATGTGGTCTCAGCCGATGTGGTCTCAGTCTCGACTATTATCCCCGATCGGCCGGGAGTCGGCTTCTTCGGAGGCTTCATAGCGTGAGTGAATATGCCTATTCCGAGCACAGCAGCTGTCCCGAGCGTCAGAGCCACCGACCGCCGAAGCAGAATGGTTTTACGGCGCTTCTCAGCCGCTATGACGGATTCAGCCTTTTTATAAGCGTTTGCTTCCAGTTCTTCATAGCTCTTCATAAGATATTCCCTCCTTTTCATATTCTTTTTTCAATGCCTGTTTTGCTCTGTAAAGCAGGTTTTCTGTTTGCCGTTTCGACTTGTTCATAAGACGCGATGCTTCATTATTATCAAAGCCCTCAATATAAACCATAAGCAGCACAAGCCGATAATCGGGAGCCAGCTTTTCAATGAGTCTGTAAAGAAGCGCCATATCCTCGCTTTTGATGTATCGCTTTTCAATATCAGTTTTGTCTGCGATATCATACATATCATCAATGCTGCTTTCGTTTTTCAGCTTTTTATGCTTAACATGATCAAGGGCAATGTTCCGTGCGATCGTATACAGCCATGTTTTAAAGCTGCTCCTGCCTGAATAAGCGGGCTTTTTTGCGATAAGCTTTGCAAAGACGTCCTCAGTCAGGTCTTCGGCTGTATGAACATCATGAACAAAACTGTTTATGTACAAGATAAGTCCATCGGCATACATACGGACTATCTCGGATAAACCGTTTTTATCGCCCTCAAGGAAACGGCGGTAGCTACTTGCACCGTTATCCATAAGATCTCCTCCTGTTTGATTTAACCTTCTACTACTTAGACTGTTTTTCTATGCTGTACTCTCACAGCCTCAAAATATATTTATTATTTAACTTTTATTATACACGCTCAAACCGGATGTGTCAATGTAAAAAAAGCTCGGTGACCGGTCAAAAAGAAAACCTGTGCAATTATTGCACAGGTTTTTGCCGACTCGCTGTAACTTGTCGTTGTATTGATATTATTTCTACAGATGAACTTGAGATGAGGAGAGGGGACCGCCGCCGTAAGCGTATTTCTTCTGTATGAGCATAACAGACACTCTTCCGAGTTTTTTATTGTTATGCAGGTGAGCTTATACCCGTGCGGCTGAGCTCCTCGAAGTCTATGACGGGAATGGGCTTCGAGAAGAAATAGCCCTGAAACATCCGGCAGCCCATATCGGCGAGCACCTTGTACTGGTTCTCCGTCTCGACGCCTTCCGTAAGAGCAGAGATGCCGAGGTCGTCGGAGAGGTTGATGATGTTGCGGACGATGGTCTGCGCTCTTGAGGAATCCTCCGTTCTGCTGAGAAACTTCATGTCAATCTTCAGCACGTCAACAGGCATATCCTTGAGCATATTCAGCGACGAGTAGCCGCTTCCGAAGTCGTCCATCTCAACGATGAAGCCTGCGCTGCGGAGTTCGTCGAGCACCCTCATCTTGCTCTCGATATCCGTCATCATGACCGTTTCCGTTATCTCGACGCGCAGGCGTGAGGGCTCGATATCGTACTCCTTCACGAGGCTGCGTATCTCCTCGGCTACGTCCATGAAGTAGAAGTCCTTGGGTGAGATGTTCACCGATATGAAGAGGTCGATGCCCTCCTGCTTCCAGCGGGCAAGTATCTCGCAGGCGCTCCGCCACATGAATCTGTCGACCTCGACTATCATGCCGTTTTTCTCGAATACCGGTATGA
>CAMHBN010000004.1 GCA_946183385.1 uncultured Ruminococcus sp. | reverse complement strand
TAAGGATAGGCGAGGCTTACGGCACGGACAGCTTCAACGAGGTGCTCGTGCGCGAATTCACCGCCTTCCGCAGCGAGTCCGTGGACTTCGGCATAATGGAAAGGGCAGAGAACATCTACACCATCCCCGGAAGCTTCGGCTGGGACGACGTCGGAAGCTGGCTGGCAGTCGAGCGCATAAACAAGACCGACTCCGACAAGAACTACATCACGGGCGACGTCATATCAGTCGCGAGCAGGCATACGACGGTATGCGGCGGCAAGCGCCTCATCGCGGCTGTCGGGCTCGAGGACGTGATAATCGTCGATACCGACGACGCTGTGCTGGTATGCTCGAAAAACAGCACTCAGGACGTAAAGAAGGTCATTGCTCAGCTCAGGGAGCAGGGCAGGAATGAACTGGTATAAAAGGAGAATACACAATGAAAAACGCACTTATCACAGGCATCACAGGACAGGACGGCTCGTATCTTGCCGAGCTCCTGCTTGAAAAGGGCTACAACGTATACGGTATATGGAGAAGAAAGGCGACCGCCGACTACGGCAACATCGCCCACCTCAAGGACAAGGTGACGCTCATCTACGCCGATATGACAGACCCCATATCCCTCATCTCGGCTATGAGGATATCGCAGGCTGACGAGGTATACAACCTCGCGGCGCAGTCCTTCGTTGCGACGAGCTGGGACACTCCCCTCGGCACCGCTGACATCGACGCTGTAGGCGTAACGAATATGCTCGAGGCTATCCGCACAGTCAAGCCCGAGTGCCGCTTCTATCAGGCTTCCACCTCCGAGATGTTCGGTCTCGTGCAGGAGATACCGCAGAAGGAGACAACTCCCTTCTACCCGAGAAGTCCCTACGGCGTGGCTAAGCTGTACGGTCACTGGATAACCAAGAATTACCGCGAGAGCTATGGTATGTTCGCGTGCTCGGGCATACTCTTCAATCACGAGTCCGAGAGACGCGGGATCGAGTTCGTCACCCGCAAGATAACCGACGCCGTTGCGCGTATCAAGCTCGGCGTGCAGGACTGCGTGGAGCTCGGAAATATGGACTCCAAGCGCGACTGGGGACACTCCAAGGACTACGTCCGCGCGATGTGGCTCATGCTCCAGCAGGACAAGCCCGACGACTACGTTATCGCTACGAATGAGACAAGAACTGTCCGCGAGTTCGTCGAGACAGCGTTCAGACACGTCGGCATAGACGTACAGTGGCAGGGCGAGGGCGCAGACGAGGTCGGCATCGACAAGGCTACGGGCAAGACCATAGTTAAGGTGAACAAGAAGTTCTTCCGCCCCGCAGAGGTGGATATTCTCCTCGGCGACCCGTCGAAGGCTGAGAAGGTGCTCGGCTGGAAGCGCGAGATAAGCTTCTCCGAGCTCGTTGAGCGCATGGTAAAGAACGACCTTGCCCGCGTCGGGAAGGAAATAAAGGTAAAAGAAATCGCAGGCTGATATGGACAGGGACATACTTCGTTCGGCGGCTTTCGGCGGCTACGACAAGGCTGACGTCATCGCAACGCTCGACACGCTGAACGCCGCAAAGCTCGCTTTCGAGGAGGGCGTTCTCCCGCTCGCGGAGCTGAAACGCACAGCTGACGAGGTCGCGGAGCATAAGTTCAAGAAGGTGCTCACAGGCGGCTTCAACAAGCAGGATGTCGAGGACTACTTCCGCAAGCTCTGCGACGATATACAGAATATGACCGAATAAAGCCACTTACGCCGCCGCAGTCGCGGCGGCGCTTACATTTACGAAAGCAGGAAACAGATTGAATATCGCATTTGACGCATTACCGCTCATCAGCGACCGTATCACGGGCATAGGCTGGTGCGAGGCGGGACAGACAATGGCTATGGCGCGTCTGCACCCCGAGAACAGCTACACCTACAACTTCTTCTCGCGCACGGACGACCATATAAAGCTGGAGCGTATCGCCCCGTTCACGGGCGGCAACATCGGCACCAAGCTCGTACACTTCTCGGGCTATATGTACCGCGCGGCTTCGACGTTCGCGCCGTTCCCGTACAGCTTTTTCTTCGGCAAGGACGCCGATGTTTCGCACTTCTTCAACTACATCGTCCCCCCCGGAGTACACGGGCGCACGGTAGTAACCGTGCACGATATGGTCTACAAGGCTTTCCCCGAGACAGTGCGCGGACGCACCAAGATTATGCTGAATACGGGACTGAAGCAGTCGATGAAGCGGGCTGACATGATAATCACGGACTCGGAGTTCTCGAAGAGCGAGATAATCAAGTATTTCCCCATGCACGAGAGAAAAATACGCGTAGTGCCGTGCGGAGTCGATCTCGAAAAGTTCAAGCCCTGCACCGAGCCCGAGCGTATCCCGCAGGTGAAGGAGTCGCTGGGGATAGAGGGCGAATACTTCCTCTACGTCGGCACGATAGAGCCCCGCAAGAACCTCGAGAGGCTCATCACCGCCTACCACATCTTCTGCCGGCGCCATAAGGACGCGCCCAAGCTCGTACTCGCGGGCGGCAAGGGCTGGCTCTACGACGGCATATTCGCGCGCGTCACGGAGCTCGGGCTGACGGCACAGGTCATCTTCACGAAATACGTCCCCGCAGAGGATATGAACCCGCTTATGTGCGGAGCGCTCGCCTTTGTGTTCCCGTCGATATACGAGGGATTCGGTATGCCGCCGCTTGAAGCTATGGCGAGCGGAGTACCCGTGCTCACGTCCGACGCGGCTTCCCTCCCCGAGGTAACGGGCGACTGCGCGGTCGTATGCGACGCCTACTCCGAGGAGAGCATAGCTGACGGGCTCGAAAAGCTGTACAGCGACGAGAGCCTCCGCCGAGAGCTCAGCGTCCGCGGACTTGAACGCGCCAAGCGGTTCAGATGGGACGCTTCGGCAGAAATGCTTTACGATATTTACAAGGAGCTGATATAAATGAGCGAAGAGATAAAGAACAACGAGACAAACGAGGCTGAGAAGCCGCAGGAGCAGGACTTCTCCTCCTTCCTCACGGCTGAGGACGAGTTTCGCATGGAGATGGAGAAGTACCTCCCCGAATTCGTTGAGCGCCTTACAAATGATACGCTCGAATCCGATCAGGACTTCATCGAACGCACGCTTGAGCTGATGGATCTCGGCAAGGCGGCAGGCATAGATATGCAGAAATACGTGATGGACTACTGCCGCGAGAACGGTCTCGCTCAGTGATGGGCAAGCAGTTCAGGGTGCTGGAGGTCAACAAGGCTTACTACCCGCACATCGGCGGCATCGAGAGCCTTGTCAGGCAGTATTCGGAGGAGCTCGGACAATTCGGCGCGAGCGTCCGCACTCTCGTCTGCCGCGACGACACAGGCACGACCATACACGAGCGCATGAACGGCGTCGAGCTCACACGCGCGGGCAGCTTCGGGACGCTTATGTCGTGCCCGATATCGCTGTCGTTCGTGTACCTGTTCAGGAAGATGGCGAAAAGAGCCGACGCGGTGCACATCAATGTACCGTTCCCGCTTGCGGACGCAGCTCTGCTGGTGTCGGGCTACAGGGGCAAGGTCGCGGTATCGTGGCACAGCGACATCGTCAAGCAGAAGAAGCTGATGCTCTTCTACCGCCCGTTCATGATGTACCTGCTCCGCCGCGCGGATATCATATTCGTGGCTACACAGGGACACATCGACGGCTCTGACGTACTGCCGCAGTTCCGTGAAAAGTGCCGCATACTCCCCTACGGCATCGACCCCGAGCAGTACCTCGCCATCGAGCGCAAGCCCTTCCTCACGGAGAAGCTCACCGACAAGAGCGCGGTAAAGATTTTCTTCACGGGCAGGCTCGTCTACTACAAGGGCGTGGACGTGCTGCTGCGGGCGTTCAGGAACGTGCAAGGGTGCGAGCTCTTCATCGCGGGAACGGGTCAGCTTGAGGCGAGCCTCAGACGCTACGCCGACACGCACGGGCTCTCGGACAAGGTGCATTTTCTCGGCTTCCTGCCCGACGACGAGCTCCGACAGGCATACTCGGACTGCGACATCTTCGTGCTGCCGTCGGTCGTGAAGAGCGAGGCGTTCGGTATCGTACAGCTTGAGGCTATGGTCTACGGCAAGCCCGTCATCAACACGGCGCTCCCGTCGGGAGTACCGCACGTCAGCCTGCACGGCGTAACTGGACTGACAGTCCCGCCCTCGTCCCCGAAGGCGCTTGCCGCGGCGATAAACAGACTCGCGGAGGACAAGCCCCTGCGCGATAAGCTCGGCAAAAACGCCGCATACCGTGTAAAGCACGACTTCAACGAAAAGGATATAATCAGGAAGCTCTATGACTTCCTGTCAGAATAAGCGAGGATAAACTATGAAAGCATTGGTCATCGGCGGAGCGGGCTTCGTGGGAGCCTACCTCATCCGCGAGCTGGCGTCGGCGGGCGCGGAGGTACACGCCACCTGTCTGCCGTCCGAGAAGATAACGGCGGACTGCACGCCGCACACCCTCGATATACTGCGAATCGAGGACATCTCCGCGCTCATTGCGGAGGTCGCTCCCGACGTGATATTCCACCTCGCGGCGCAGAGCTCGGTGGCAATATCGTGGAAGAAGCCACAGCTCACCGCGGAGATAAACGTCATCGGCTCGATAAACGTGCTCGAAGCCGTCAGAGCCGCCGAGAAGAAGGATATCCGCCTGATAATGATCGGCACTGGCGAGGAGTACGGCTTCATCAGGGACGGCTCGTGCCCGCTGAGTGAGAGCGAGCCCCTCAATCCGGGCAATATCTACGCCGCAACGAAGGCTTGTCAGGAGATGATAAGCCGCATTTACGTCCGCGCGTACAAAATGGACATCGTGATGGTGCGCGCATTCAACCACTCGGGACCCGCACAGAGCGACATCTTCGTGATATCAGACTTCTGCCGCCAGATAGCGGAGATAGAGAAGGGCATACGTCCGCCCGAGATGAAGGTGGGCAACCTCTCGGCAATGCGCGATTTCACGGACGTCCGCGACGTCGTGAGGGCATACCGCCTGCTCGCGGAAAAGGGCGTGAGCGGCAGGGTCTACAACATCGGGCGCGGCAAGGCTGTAGAGATACAGTACATCCTCGATACGGCGCTCGGCTTTTCGGACGCGGCCATCACCGTCACACAGGACCCCGCCCGTATGAGAGCCTCGGACATACCGATAATCGAGCCCGACGTCTCGCAGATACACGCCGACACGGGCTGGCAGGCAGAGATAACAATGGAGCAGACTATCCGCGACACGCTCGGCTACTGGCGCGGAAGTCTCTGATAAGCTACAGAGAGGAGCAGACACTATGTCGGATATGAAGCTGACAAACGAGAAAATGCACACCTTCGACGGACACGAAAAGGTCGGGGTGCTCAAGTCGGGCGAGAAGCTGACCGACTTCGGCGAGAAGCAGAACGCCGCAAACGAAGTCCTCGCGGCGAATATCAACGACCTCATCGTGAGAGTGTGCGCTCTCGAGGAGAAGCAGATACAGAACGCCGAGGTCATGCGCAAGCTCGCGGGAGAGCTTGACGCCTTCAAGAAGGAGCTCGACCGTCTCAGGCTGTCGGACAAGCTCAACACAAGCGCAGTTGAACGCCTGAACAAGGCAGTCAGCCTTGCACAGGGCGACACCGAGGGCTAAAATTTCCACAAAGGTATTGACTTTGTTAAAGTTTTGTTATATTATATAAGTATCGGAATATGCGGTCCGATACAGACCATGCATACCGCTATTGCTGACTTATCAACGGAGATATGCACGCCCGCAGTCTCCGTTTATTCTTTTAAAGGAAAGAGGGTGTTTTAATGGCAGAAGAGCTGATGGAAGGGCTCGAAAACCACACCGCCTTTACGATACACCTGTTCGGCTTGGACATACCCATCGCCGAATCGTGCGTGGTAACATGGATAATAATGGCAGTGGTCGTACTGCTGTCGATAATATTCACCCACGGGCTGAAAAAGGTGCCCACGGGCAGGCAGTGCATAATCGAGGGAATCGTGGGCTGGCTGGATAAGCTCTTCCTCGACATACTCGGAGAAAAGGGGAAAAAGTACCTTTCCTTCCTCGAAACGCTGATAATCTACATAGCCTTTGCGAACCTCATGGGCTTGTTCGGCTTCGTACCGCCGACGAAGGACATCAACGTCACGGCGGCACTTGCGGGAATAGCCATCATATTCGTACAGCTCGCCTTCATCATCGAGAAGGGACCGCTGAAATGGCTGAAGAGCTTCCTCAACCCGATAAATGTGCTCGACCTCATCACGCGCCCGCTGTCGCTGTGTATGCGACTTTTCGGAAACGTGCTCGGCGCGTTCGTAGTAATGGAGCTGATAAAGCTTGCATTCACGACTGTCATAGGAGTCCCCGCGATAGGTGTACCTGTTATATTCAGCGCCTACTTCGACATATTCGACGGACTGCTCCAGGCTTACATATTCGTATTCCTCACCACGCTGTACATGACAGAGGCAATGGAGGAAGAGGAACACGGCGGAAAGAAACTGAAAAAGGCTAAAAAAGCCGCAACTTCACGGAGGTAAATAATATGGGAATCATCGCATTGGGCGCCGCTGTTGCCGTACTTACGGGCATTGGCGCAGGTATTGGTATAGGAATCGCAACGGCAAAGGCTACCGAGAGCATAGCCCGTCAGCCCGAGGCTAAGGGCGACATAAGAACATCGCTCATCATCGGCTGTGCGCTCGCAGAGGCTACCGCTGTATACGGCTTCGTTATAGCGCTCCTTATCATAATCATGCTCGGAAGCAAGTAATCCACGGAGGTAAACAACTATGGGAATCATCGCACTGGGCGCCGCTGTAGCCGTACTCACGGGAATTGGCGCAGGTATAGGTATAGGGATCGCAACAGCCAAGGCTACCGAGAGCATTGCCCGTCAGCCCGAGGCTAAGGGCGACATAAGAACATCACTCATCATCGGCTGTGCGCTCGCAGAGGCTACCGCTGTATACGGCTTCGTTATAGCGCTCCTTATCATAATCATGCTCGGAAGCAAGTAAGAACCCGCAGCAAAACTCACATAAGGAGGGCATACAATGCTTAAATTTGAATTCTGGAGCATTTTTGAGGCAGTCGCAAACGTCCTCATACTCTTCATACTGCTCAGGATATTCCTCTTCAAGCCCGTCAGAAAGGCGATGAACGAGAGGACGCAGTCGATACAGAAGGACATCGACGACGCCGAGAAGGCAAAGCAGGAGGCAGAGACGCTCCGCCAGCAGTATTCGGACACTATCAGCGAGGCTAAGGAAGAGGCGAGCCGTATCATAATGAAGGCTCACGATGACGCCGAGACCGAGCGCTCGAATATCATACAGAAATCGCACGAGGAAGCTGACGAAATAGTCAGCGCCGCGAGCGAGACCATCGAGAACGAGCGCAGACGCGTGCTCCAGCAGGCACAGTCGCAGATAGCGGATCTCGCTATCGAGGCGGCTTCAAAGGTAGTCGGCGCGAACCTTGACGACGAAAAGAACAGGAAGCTTGTCGATGAGTTCCTTTCCGAGAGGGAGGGTGACAGGTGATGAAGGATACCGATAAGGCTCTTGTGAAGGAGCTTGTCCGCCTCGACATACAGCGCGAGGACATCAACGCCGCAAGGACGGTCATCGAGACCTGTCCCGACGTCGCGGATACGCTCTCTAACCCTCTCGTTACTTACGACGAGAAACACAATATCATCAAGCAGCTCTTCCCCGCGAGCCTCGAACGCTTCATGTCCACGGCAGTCAGGGACGGCGCGATAGGCGAGCTCGGCGAGATATTCGCCGAATACGAGGAGATACTCCTCGAAAAGCAGGGCAGCATAAAGGCTATAGTGCGCTATGTTACGCCGCTTACGGAGCCTCAGCAGGCTGACCTGCGCAAGTTCATAATGGAGAAATTCGTTAAGGACGACGTTGACATAGAATACCGAAAAGACCCCGACATCATCGGCGGCTTCATCCTCAATGCGGGCGACGTCGAGTACGACCGCAGCTACCGCACGAGCCTCCGCGCAATGCGCGACTTGATGCAGACCAAGGCGGCAGAGGTAGCCGAGAGCGGCAAGGAGAAGCTCACCTCGGGCGACATCATCTCCGTGCTCAAGACCGAGGTCAGGGACTTCGAGGTCAGGAACGGCGCGACCGAGACGGGCTACGTAACAAGGCTCGGCGACGGTATCGCCACGGTATACGGCATGAGCGGCGTTATGTACGGCGAGCTCGTCGAGTTCGAGACGGGCATACGCGGCATCGTGCAGAACCTCGAGGAAAAGTCGGTCGGAGTCGTACTTCTCGGCGACGATTCGGGACTTTCCGAGGGCTCGACCGTAGTCCGCACAGGCAAGAGGGCAGGTATAGGCGTGAGCGACGAGCTGCTCGGCAGAGTAGTTGACGCTCTCGGAGCTCCTATCGACGGTCTCGGACCTATCCGCGCGGACGATTACTTCCCGATAGAGCGCGAAGCTCCGGGCGTTATCGAGCGAAAGCCCGTAAGCGTGCCGCTCCAGACGGGTATCCTCGCCATCGACTCTATGTTCCCGATAGGCAGAGGTCAGCGTGAGCTGATAATCGGCGACAGACAGACAGGTAAGACCTCTATCGCCATTGATACCATAATCAATCAGAAGGGCAAGGACGTCATCTGCGTATACGTCGCCATCGGACAGAAGTCCTCGACTGTGGCGCAGGTGGTGAATATGCTCAAGAAGTTCGGAGCTATGCCGTATACGGTCGTAGTCTGCGCCTCTGCGAGCGATCAGGCTCCCTTCCAGTATATCGCCCCCTATTCGGGCACAGCTATGGCTGAATACTTCATGTCGAAGGGCAAGGACGTCCTCATCGTGTACGACGACCTCTCCAAGCACGCCGTAGCATACCGCGCAATGTCGCTGCTGCTGCACCGTCCGCCCGGACGTGAAGCCTACCCCGGCGACGTATTCTACCTCCATTCGAGACTGCTCGAGCGCTCGAGCCGCCTTGACGACGAGCACGGCGGCGGCTCGCTGACCGCGCTCCCGATAATCGAGACTCTCGCGGGCGATATCTCGGCATATATCCCGACAAATGTAATATCCATCACCGACGGACAGATATTCCTCGAGAGCGAGCTGTTCAATTCGGGACAGCGCCCCGCCGTAAACTACGGACTTTCCGTATCGCGTGTCGGCGGTGCGGCTCAGACCAAGGCTATGAAGAAGGCGGCGGGAAATCTCCGTATCGACCTTGCCCAGTTCAAGGAAATGGAGATATTCACGCAGTTCTCGTCCGAGCTCGACCAATCCACGGCAGAGCTCCTCGCCCACGGACGTATGCTCACGGAGCTCCTGAAGCAGCCGCTCTACAACCCCATGCCCCACTATAAGCAGGTAATACTGCTGTACGCGGCTCAGCACGGGCTGTTCGAGTACACGCCGCTCTCGGAGCTGAAGGACTACGTAAACGACCTTATGACGTACATCGAGTCCTACGGACAGGACATCATCTCCGAGATCGAGGAGAACAAGGTCATGACCGACGACCTCGGCGAGCGTATCGAGCGCATCGTTACCGCGTTCGAGGAGTAAGGGGTGAGCTTATGCCCAATATCAGAGAGATACGCGAGAGGATAGCGAGCATACAGCAGATACTGAAAATAACCAACGCGATGTATCTCATATCCTCGTCAAAGCTGAAAAAGGCGAGAACGGCGCTCGATTCCACCGAGCCCTACTTCTATAAACTGCAGGAGACCATCGAGAGCGTGCTCGAGCACACACCGCACACCCGCCAGCTCTTCTTCGACAGGCGCTCGGACATACCCGACGAAAAGCGCAAAAAGGGCTATATCGTCATAACGGCGGACAAGGGACTGTGCGGAAGCTACAACCACAATATCCTCAAATACGCGGAGCAGACCATCGCGGAGGCTCCCGACATCGACAACTGCTACCTCTTCGTCATCGGACAGGTGGGACGTATGTACTTCCAGCGCCGCATGAATTCGGGCGGAAATGCCGCAGTTGACGGCGAGTTCCTGTACACCACGCAGAACCCGACTCTCTACCGTGCCAAGGAAATAGCCGAGCGCGTGATAGACAAGTTTGAACAGCACGAGCTCGACGAGGTATACGTGCTATACACGGACATGATAAACTCGAATCTGCAGGAGACCCGCACGGTGCGCCTGCTGCCGTTCGAGAGAAGGCATTTCGGCAAGGCTCCCGACGGCACGATGAAGAAGCTCCCGAAGGCGGCATTCCTGCCGTCGCCCGAAAAGGTAATGGAGTACCTTATCCCGAACTACGCGAAGGGCATCATCTACGGAGCAATGGTCGAGGCATTCTGCTGCGAGCAGCACTCGCGAATGACGGCAATGGACGCAGCCACGAACAGCGCCAAAGAAATGATACACGACCTCTCACTGATGTACAACCGCGCACGTCAGGCGGCTATAACACAGGAGATAACGGAGGTCTGCGGCGGCGCGGCTTCACTCAACAAATAACTATGTATGGGCGCACAGTGTGCGCCCGCAACCAACGCATTATTTCACGGGCGAACAATGTTCGCCCCTACAGAAACGCACCAATTGACCAAATGTAAGGCGGATACCATCTGCCTGCCAATATACAAAATGTGTCCCACGGACGCGCAATGCGCGTCCCTACAGGAATTACATTCAACATCTTCTCTTAAAAAGGAGAAAAAAATGGAAAAAGGCAAGATAACGCAGGTCATCGGACCTGTTATAGACGTTGAGTTCCCCGCGGGAAAGCTCCCGATGATAAGGGACGCTCTCACCGTCGAGGTGGACGGCAGGCGCCGCGTAATGGAGGTCGCCCAGCATATGGGCAACCACACCGTGCGCTGTATAATGCTCGCCACAAGTGAGGGACTCAGCAAAGGTATGGAGGTCACAGCCACGGGCTCGTGCATACAGGTGCCCGTCGGCGAGGAGACTCTCGGACGTATGTTCAACGTCCTCGGCGAGCCCATCGACAAGCAGGGCGAGGTCAAGACCGACGAGATGTGGGGCATACACCGCAAGGCTCCGTCGTTTCAGGAGCAGAGCCCCGTTGTCGAGATACTCGAAACGGGCATAAAGGTCATCGACCTCATCGCGCCATACGCAAAGGGCGGTAAAATAGGACTTTTCGGCGGCGCAGGCGTCGGCAAGACCGTACTGATACAGGAGCTCATCCGCAACATCGCGACCGAGCACGGCGGCTACTCGATATTCACGGGCGTCGGCGAGCGTTCGCGTGAGGGCAACGACCTGTGGAACGAAATGCAGGAATCGGGCGTTATCAGCAAGACCACGCTCGTTTTCGGTCAGATGAACGAGCCGCCGGGCTCGCGTATGAGAGTGGCTCAGACGGGTCTGACCATGGCGGAGTACTTCCGCGACCGCGAGCACAAGGACGTCCTGCTCTTCATCGACAACATCTTCCGCTACGTGCAGGCAGGCTCGGAGGTATCGGCTCTGCTCGGACGTATGCCGTCAGCGGTCGGCTACCAGCCGACACTCGCGACGGAGGTAGGCGAGCTTCAGGAGCGCATCACCTCCACGAAGAACGGCTCTATCACGTCGGTTCAGGCAGTATACGTGCCCGCAGATGACCTCACCGACCCCGCACCTGCCATCACATTCGCCCACCTCGACGCTACGACGGTACTCTCGCGTAAGATAGTCGAGCAGGGCATATATCCCGCAGTAGACCCGCTGGAATCGAACTCGCGAATCCTCGAGCCCGAGATAGTCGGCGAGGACCACTACTACGTCGCAAGACGTACACAGGAGCTGCTCCAGAAGTACAAGGAGCTGCAGGACATCATCGCGATCCTCGGTATGGAGGAGCTCAGCGAGGAGGACAAGCAGACCGTATACCGCGCAAGAAAGATACAGAAGTTCCTGTCACAGCCGTTCAACGTAGCCGAGAACTTCACGGGCTTGAAGGGCAAATACGTGCCGCTCAAGGACACGATAGAGGGCTTCCGCGCGATAATCGAGGGCGAAATGGACAAATACCCCGAATCCGCGTTCCTCATGGCGGGAACACTGGACGACGTGCTTGCGAAGGCAAAGCAGATAGGAGACGGAGAGTGAGTACATGGCAAAGACGTTCTACCTTGAGATAATCGCCACGGACAGAGTATTCTTCAAGGGCGATGTCGAGCACCTTGTCATAACCGCGATAGACGGACTTCTCGGAATACTTCCGGGACACGAACCGCTCGTAACGGCGCTCCCGACGGGCGAGCTGAAATATATGATAGACGGCGAGTGGCACTATGCCGCTATATCCGAGGGCTTCATACAGATAATGCCCGACAGGGCGGTAATACTTGCGGATTCGTGCGAGCTGCCCGAGGAGATAGACATCAAGCGCGCCGAGGAGGCTCGCGAGCGTGCGGAGGAGCAGATGCGCCAAAAGCAGAGCATACGCGAGTACTACGAGACGCAGGCAGCACTGAACCGCGCGATGAACCGTCTGAAAATATCGCAGAAGCACTTTAAATAATTCGGAATGCGGGATTCGGAATTATTGTAGGGGACGCCGCCCTCGGCGTCCCGCCAACATATTAAACATTGTAGGGGCGGATATCATCCGCCCGCATTACGTATCAGGACTATCGGGCGCACGATGTGCGCCCCTACATTTGGCAGCCGCATTTTTGTCGGTAAAACGACGGGCGGCGGAATGCCGCCCCTACAAGCTAAAGGCTAACGGCTAATAGCTTTAATTATGCATAATGCAATACTGAGAACGTCATAACTTGTGCATATTTAAGAAATATGGGCATTTATATTCCAATATACTTGACTTTTTTCTTGAAATATAGTACAATAATTGTAATTGTCGCGGAGACTCGCACCGAGGTCACAGGCTGCCCCCGAAAAGTTGTTTCCGTGTAAATATCAAGGCGTCAGGACGGCAAAAAGCGGTTCGGGACGTTCACAAATAATAGGAGGCAGATGACCGTGAAAAAGACCGGCAGATCCACTTTCTTCATCGTCGTTGCTTTGATCGCGCTGTTTGCTGTTTCGGCTGTCACAGGATTTGACTATATCTACGCTGACAAGACGACAACAGTAATAAAGGGCGTGGACGATATCCGTCTCGGTATCGACATCAAGGGCGGCGTTGACGTTACCTTCGCACCTGCGGGCGATTATGACGCTACCGACGAGCAGCTCGACGCAGCTACCGAGGTAATCAAGACTCGTCTCGCAACGCTCGGAATCAACGATAACGAGCTCTACAGCGACGGTAAGAGCGACAGAATCATAGTACGTTTCCCGTGGCAGGCGGGCGAGAGCAATTTCGACCCCGAAGCCGCTGTTAAGGAGCTCGGCGAAATGGCAGAGCTCACATTCAGAAAGGGCTCGGAGTACGACACCGACGAGGAGGGCAATATCACTCCCACAGGTGAGCTCGTAATCAACGGAAGCAATATCGACTCCGCAGGATATACACAGCAGCCCGACTCAACAGGCAATTACGAGTGGGTAGTAACGCTCAAGCTCAACAGCGAGGGCAAGGACAAGTTCGCAGCAGCTACTCTTGAGCTCGCAGGCTCGTCCACACCTATCTCGATATGGATGGACAGCACGATGATATCCGCTCCTACGGTAAGCAATGCTATCTCGGACGGCAACGCTGTCATCACAGGCAATTTCACCAGCGAGAGCGCAAAGAAGCTCGCCGACCAGATAAACTCCGGTGCGCTTCCCTTCAAGATAGAAACAAAGAGCTTCAAGACCATCTCGCCTACAATGGGTGAGGGCTCGCTCGACGCTATCCTCGTTGCAGCAGCTATCGCATTCGCGCTCATCGCTGTTTATATGATAGTCCTCTACCGTATCCCCGGTCTCGTAGCTGTAATAGCTCTTGTCGGACAGGTCGCAGGCTCTATCGCAGCTGTTACAGGCTGGTTCGGATTCCAGCCCGGCGCCACACTCACTATCCCCGGTATCGCAGGTATCATCCTCGCCGTTGGTATGGGCGTTGACGCTAACATCATCACAGGCGAGCGCATAAAGGAAGAGCTCCGCTCGGGCAAGTCTCTCGACTCCGCTATAAGCGTGGCTTATAAGAGAGCGTTCTCCGCTATCCTCGACGGCAACATCACAAACGTTATCATCGCTATCATCCTTATGGGTGCGTTTGGCGTTCCTTCGAGCTTCTTCTCGAAGATACTCAACAGAACGATATTCTTCATGTTCGGCGCAACTGCCGAGGGCGTTGTTTACTCATTCGGCTTCACGCTTCTCGTCGGAGTTATCTGCAACTTCATCTTCGGAGTCTTCTTCTCCAGACTCATGGTTACATCACTTTCTAAGATAAACGGAAACAGAGTTATCTACGGAGGTGATATGAAGTGAGCAAGAAAAAGACTAATACAGCAGCTCCTGTAGCTACAGGAAAGGTTTACGACTTCTGTTCAAAGAAGAGAATGATACTCATCATCGCGATATGCGTTGTAGTCGCACTCATCGCGGGAGCACTCATCAGAGGCGTAAAGTTCGCAATCGAATTCAAGGGCGGCACGATGCTGACCTACTCCTACACGGGTGACCTCGACATAGACGCAGTTGACGCAGAAGTCGAAAAGCTCGTTGATTCAAACGTAAACGTAAGACGCGGCGAGAGCCTCGACTCCGACGGCTACCAGATAACCATCTCGTTCACATCGAATGAGGGACTCAACGCCGACGGACAGCACGAGCTGACCGAGAACCTCCGCACAGCATTCCCCGACAACGAGCTCGAGCTCTTCGACTCAAACGATGTCAGCCCTTCATCGGGACGTGAGTTCCTGCTGAAGTGCCTGCTCGCGATGGTATTTGCGGCAGTCATCATCATCATCTACATCGCTATCAGATTCAGCAAGATAGGCGGCTGGTCGGCTGGTGTATGCTCGATATTCGCACTTTGCCACGATATTCTCGCGGCACTCGCGGTATCCATCATCTGCGGCTTTGAGTTCAACTCGAACATCGTAGCGGTAATCCTCACGATACTCGGTTACTCCATCAACAACACCATCGTAATCTACGACAGAATCCGTGAGAACAGAACGCTGATGCCCAAGGCTTCACTCAACGAGCTCATCAATACGGGCTGCTCGCAGTCTCTCACACGTTCTATCAGAACATCTATCACAACTATCGGTACAATGCTGGTAGTAACGATAGTAGTTCTCGTAAGCGGCTACACATCGCTCCTTAGCTTCTCTGTACCGCTTATGGCAGGTCTTATCTCGGGTACTTACTCATCGCTCTTCGTTGCACCTGTAACATGGTCATGGTGGAAGGGCAGCGAGAAAAAAGACAAGAAGGATAAGAAGAACGAAGATTAAACAAAAAACGCAGGCTTCATGCCTGCGTTTCCCTTTTGTAGGGGACGGCGTCCCGCCCGTTTCACGATTAATTTTGGGCACGGAATGCGCCCCTACAATAATTCCGCGTTCCGATTTCCGAATTCCGAATTAAAAAAAGGACGGCATCCGCCGTCCTTTTTTTGTAGTTCACACGCCCATAAGAGCCTTTTCAACAGCCTTGTTCCTCTTGTCGGAATTCTTGATACCGCGTCTGATGCGCTTGAATATGAATCCGAGCAGGAGCTCTACCGCGCCCACGCCGAGTGCAAGAGCACCGGACGGCAGGAGCAGAGCCGCGCAGAGGTAGAAGATGAACCAGCCTGTAACGATGTGAGCGATAGCCGTACCTGCGACCGCTGCGAGTCCCACGATGAATACGATACCGCCGCTGCACGAGAAAATGCTGCCGTACATACCGACGATGTGCTTGCCTCTGCCGTCAACGATGACCGCTATCCAGACGAGCAGCACGATGACAAGACCGAGAATGATTCCGAGTGTCACATACGAGAACACAAAGTTGAGGTTAGCGAGGTCAAAGTGAGCCTTTTTGCTCCACTTCTCGATGGAGAAGTTATCAGCGGTGTCCTTGAGCTCAAGCTTTGTGCGGATCTTATTGTAATCAGCGGTCCGGAGCTGATAGTCGAAGCACTCATCGGCTACATCGGAGTTCTGGACGAAGAAATCAGCCATATCGTTCGCATCTACGGACGGATCGGCGATATCGCCCTCAATGAAGTAGTCGGCATAGTCCTTGACGAAAGCGCCCGTATACTGGAGCAGATTCGTCTTTGCGAGGTAAGCTCTGAAATCAGACTTGCTGATCTGACCCTCCGTAGCAGAGCCGAAGCCCGCCTCGTTGTATATCGCATCGGAGAGCGAGCGCTCGCCGAGGTCTGCGTCGAGGACAGTATTGATGTTCATTTTTTCGGTACGCTTTTTGAGCACATCACCCGAAGCGCCGAGTCTCAGGCAGAACAGCAGGCTCACGAGCGTGAGGAAGATTATCGTAAGTATCGCAATGAAGCCCGCGAACGATATACGCAGAGCGCCCACCTTTGCGGGAGCCTCAGGCTCGTCCTCCTCGGGAAGCGACGGCTGGAACTGATCGTTGTAGGGAGCATACTGCTGCTGCGAATACTGCGGAGCAGTCCCCTGCTGCGGAGCACTGCCGCCTATCTCGCTCTGCGCGTACAGCGGAGCAGCGGAAGCAGCCGCGACATTCTCCACAGGAGCCTCATACTGCGGCTTCTCGCGCTTTTTGAGCGGCTTTACCTCGGGGGCAGGCTCGGGAGCGATCTCCTCCTTTACCTCCTCGACCTTGTCCTTTACTTCTTCGACCTTATCCTTGACATCGGAAGCGACCTTGTCAGCCTTCCACTTCGCATCGGAAACGGCTTCCTCAGCCTTATCCTTGATATTATCGGTGAAGCTCTCCGCCTTTTCCTTTATATCCTCAGCGGCAGCCTCGACAGCATTCTCCGCAGCCTCGGGCTGAGAATTGAGAGCCTCGAGCACCTCGTCGATAGCGGCGACGGTGTCGTTGGAGTCATTGAAAACGGCATCGGAAACGGGCTTGTCCGTGAAGCTGTCCTTGATATCGTCAAGCGCAGACTCTATCTTATCCTCAGCCTTGTCAGCGAACTTTTCAACAGCTTCAACAGGCTCGGACACGACCTCTGCGAAGTCCTCCTTCACGTCGGAAACAGCCTCGGAAACGGAATCCGTTACCTCCTCGGCGAGCTCCTTAGCGGGAAGTTCTATCTTCTTGCCGCACTGACTGCAAAAAACGGCGTCATCGTCAAGCTCAAAGCCGCATGATAAACATTTCATACTTTTTACCTCCTTATGTACCACATATCGGTATATCTAACACTTATTATACAGTAGAACAATTAACTTGTCAACAGAAAAAAGCTCGAAAAAGCGAAACTGTGTAAAAAGGCTGTTCCACACGGGAACAGCCTTCTCTTTACGTTATATGTATCCGCTTAGTTCTTCTTAGCGTTCTGCTCCTTGAGGAGATCTCTGATCTCTGTGAGGAGAACTTCCTCCTTCGGAGGCTCAGCGGGCTTCTCTTCTTCCTTCTTCTTGCCGATGCTCATGAGCTTGTTAACAGCCTTTACCATGAGGAAAATGCAGAATGCCATGATAAGGAAGTTGATAACAGTCGTGATGAAATGACCGTAGTTGAGGCAGAGCGCGGTGATAGCCTCGGAATCGAGTCCTGTGTAATCAACCCACGGGAGCTTTATCTTGCCCGCGATCTCAGCGCCGCCGATGGAAGCGATGAGGGGGTTGATGAAATCGTCGGTGAGCGCGGAAACGATGTTACCGAAAGCGGCACCGATGATAACACCGACAGCCATGTCCATTACATTGCCCTTGAGTGCGAATTCCTTGAATTCCTGGATAAACTTCTTCAATTTAATACTTCTCCTTTATGATATATTTTAAGGGACTGCCTTACGACAGCTCCTTTTAATCTGTACCCATCTGCGGGAGCGACGGTATCTCTATCGTCTCCTCACGCACAGTTTTCTTAGCCTGCATATACTCGGGGAGCTCAATCTTGTCGAGCTCGCTCTCGTAGGGGTTCTTCTTCTTGGGAAGAGCCTCCACCGCGCTCAGGTCCTCGTTCATCATCGACTCCTGACGCTCGGGCACATAAGCCTCGAGGGTATCCGCATTTGCTTCGCCCGCGGTATACATGGTTATACGCGACTTGCCCGTCAGCTTCTCCGAGAGCCTGTCGGCATCGACCTGCCGGGTCACGCCCATACGGTCCTGAGCCTTGACGTGTGTATTCTCGGCGAGGTCTTCCGCATTCACGGTATCGGTATTGCGCATATAGAACTTGTTGAATTTATCAACTTCATTGTGAGCGAGCTTACCGCCGTCAACGATGGGAGTATCGCTCATATAGCTGTTTTTCTTCTTATCGTTCTGACGCATACCGCCGAGGTCGCCCATACCGTGCGACTTTCCGAAGAAGTCCTCGGGGTTGCTCTCTCTGTGCTTGGTAGCCGAGCCGCCGTCGAAGAACTTCCAGAAGTCCTCGGACACATCAACGAGCTCCTCCTGCTCCTGCTTGGCGGGAGCCTTCGGAAGTGCTGGCATACCGTACATACTGTTGGCGCCCTGCTGCGGCATCGAAGGCATACCCTGCATAGCGGGCATACCGCCGCCCTGCTGCGGCATTGAAGGCATTCCCTGCATAGCAGGCATACCTTGCATACCACCACCCTGCGGGCTCTGAGGCATAGCGGGCATACCCTGCATACCTCCGCCCTGCTGAGCCGTCTGCTGCTCGGGAGCCGCCTGAACGGGTATCGGAGCGGGCTGAGCATATATCGGCATACCGTTGGGGTCATAGCCGACTATCTGCGGCTGACCGTATATTATCGGCGGAGCCTGCGAATACACGGGCATACCGTTCTGGTCGTAGCCTATTATTTGCGGCTGACCGTACATTATCGGCGGAGCCTGTGAATATACGGGCATACCGTTCTGGTCGTAGCCTATTATCTGCGGCTGACCGTACATCATCGGCGGAGCCTGCGAATATACGGGCATACCGTTGGGGTCATAGCCTATTATCTGTGGCTGACCGTACATCATCTGCTGCGGGTTCATATACGGGTTAGCACCCATAGCGCCCTGCTGAGGCATACCGCCCATCATCTGCGGCGGCTGACCGTAGCCCTGCTGCTGAGCCTGTAAGGGCTCGCTGCCTGCCTGAGGCAGGTTAAGTCTGTCTGAATCGAGCCTCGGGATGAACGGCTCTTCGTACATACTGAAATCGAACTCTTCGTCTGTGTCGTTGAGCTCGTCGGCGGTGTAGATGTCGGAAGAAGAGGAACCTGAACCTCCCCTGTCGTTTATGGTAAACGTACCGTTGCCGACAGTGAAGCCTCTGCTTGCTGAGGAGAACTCCTCCTCTGTATGGTAGCCGCCCATATCCACTTGTTCATAATTGACTTCCTGAGGGTTTTCAAGATTACTTCCGCATTTTACGCAGAACTTGAAGCCTTTCTCGTTATTTGTTCCACATGACGGACAGATCACTGAAATCACTCCTGACTTTCTGAAAATGGTATGGAGGTGAAAAATGCGTCCGCACGGACTGTCAAACGGTTCATGCGAACTGCACATAAGCGCATTCTATACAATTTTATTATATCATCACAGCATAATAAATTCAAGCTTTTTCCGAAAGATTGTGCATTACATCATTTTAAACGACTGCTATTTGTATAATATTACGTGGATGACAATCACAAATAGTATATTTTGTCGAATTTATACAAATTACTGAATCTCCGCCGACTTTCAACACCGTGCAATGTATAAGTTGCACTGTTTGTGCCGAGAAACAGCCGACGATATTTGTCACAACTACAAAGATTAACGCGAAACACTATATTTTTCGGGGAGAGTGTGGTATAATATATCCCGTGTAGTGCGGCAAGCCGCAAAAGAAAGATGTAACCGCCGATTTTTCGGCAGATAGGAGATGAAGCTGATGCCCAAGGATATAAACAAAGAGAAAAGTATAGACAGAGCCAGAAATCTGACGCAGCTCGCGATATGCGCGGTGATCCTCGGATTTGCAGGCTATAATGTGTATAACGCATACAGCAGTATGAAGACGGTACCCTCATCGAGCTACGTCAAGGAGCCCGAGACGACCGAACCCGAAGAGCTCACCGAGCCCGACCCCGACAAGGTAGTGTTCTCATACACCGATGTCCCTACCAAGAACAAGTTCTACGGCGAGCTGATACTCGTCAACAACGACAACGAATATTACAGCCTTGCCGACGAGGACCTCGTGAACATCGTTGACCTCAACAGCGAGCGCGGCATAGATTACTTTACAGTTGCCGAAAATACGTACACTATCCTCCGTTCCGTCTACGACCCGATGGTGAAGATGATAGAGGACTTCTACAAGCTCTACAACAATGATACGCTCCAGATATACGGTTCATACCGCTCGAAGGCATATCAGCAGGAGATATACGACAGATACGACGGTGAAAAGGACGAGGACGGCTTCCCGAGAGCGGCTCTCCCCGGTCACAGCGAGCACGAAACGGGCTACGCATTCGACTTCACCGAGACAACAGACCTCGACTATCAGGGTCAGGGCGACTTCAAGTGGATAAACGACAACTGCTACAAGTACGGCTTCGTGGTACGCTATACCGAGGAAAAGGAAAAGATAACGGAGATACGCTCCGAGCCGTGGCACTTCCGCTATGTAGGCATCGCCCACGCGACCTATATGACAAAGTCTGACCTCTGCCTCGAGGAGTACATCGACCTCCTCCGCGACTGCTATAAATACGATGACAAGCACCTCAATCTCACCGACGACGACGGCAACAGATACGAGATATTCTACGTGCCCTCGGACGACGGCTCCGAGACGACGCAGGTGCCCGTGCCGAGCGGCTACAGATACGATATATCGGGCAATAACTCCGACGGCTTCATTGTGACCGTCCACAAGAGCGAGAAGACAGCTCTCGGACAGGAGACAGCCGAGCCCGCAGCGGAAGCCACAACCGAAGCGACTTCTGACGAATCGGAAGAAGAGACCTCGGAAGATACCGAAACGGAATAATAAAGCAAACAGCCGAAAGAATAATCTTTCGGCTGATTTTTGTAGGGGACGGCGTCCTCGACGTCCCATTGTAAGGGAGGCGTCCCCTTCTGCCGATCCATGATTGTTTGCCCGCGGAATTATTCCGCGCAATATAAAAGGGCGCAGATGCGCCCTTTTAGATATCATAAACAACAATTTCAGGCGGATTGAAGGCACGGAGCTTCCCAATGCCCGCGGAGACACACAGCTTTTTTCCGCCGATGTCGTACACGCCCTTGGTATATTTCGGGAAGAATTTGCGCTCGGGAGAGAGCATACCGATACCGAAGAGCCGCACAGCTCCGCCGTGGACGTGTCCGCTGAAGGTGTAGTCAGCGCCCCATTCGGCGTACTCCCTGCCGAAGATGGGATTGTGCGCGAGCAGGAGCGTCTCGCCCTGCGGACAGCCGACCAGTCCGCGTATATCGTCCGCGGTGAGCCTGTCGAGGTGGAAGTAGCCGTGCCCTTTCTTGTATGTGGTATACGGCGGCTCGATTCCGCAGATATTGAACACCCTGCCGCCTATCTCCACGCTCGCGGAGCTGTTCCTCAGCAGGACAACGTCAGTCCGCGCGAGCATATCCTCGAAACCCTTTACTCTGTCGAGGGTGATGAGGCTCTGCTCGTGATTGCCGTAAATCATATAGACGGGAGCAATTTTTCGCAGCTCCCGCAGAAGCTTCTCGGTGACGGAAAAATCCGTCTCCTTGCGCGAGATAAGGTCGCCGGTGATGAATATGAGGTCGGGCTTTTCCTGCCCGACGCGCATAGCGATGAGCATATTATCGCCCTGATAGCGCTTCCTGTGGAGGTCGGCTATCTGCGCGACACGCAGGCGCTTGCCGAGCTTTACGTGCCTTACGGTCAGCAGGATGAAGTTCTCGCAGAGGAGATACACCAGCAGAACCACCGCGGCAGCTATCAATATCGTAACAACGTATCTCATTGGCATTTCCTCGCTTTGTCGCAGGCTCTGAGCACAGGGACATCTATCAGCGCGAACAGGCACAGATAAGCCGACGTGACCGCTATCCTCCCCGAATAGAGGGAAACGAGCTCGCGGACAGTCCCCGTGTACTCCTTATCGGAGCTGAACGTGCTGAGCTGCGGGTCGCCGAGGTAGACCGCCAGTGTAACGAATATTCCCAGCAGCAGAGGCACTGCCGCTGAGAATATGAACACGAATATCCGCGAATAGCCGCTTTTTCCGCCCGCGTCGAGCTGCACGAAGTGGTACATCGCGCAGAGCAGCAGCGGCGTTATCAGAGCCACCCACCACGGGTAGCCTGTCTTTTCAAACGCGAACCAGACAAGAAACTGGCAGAACAGGCTCAGCAAGGTGACGACAGCCGCCGAAAAAGGCGACTGTCTGAACCTGAGAGCTGTTTCCTCAGCCTTATTCTTCATTCTCGTCATCATCGGGGTCAGCCTCGATGACTACCTCGTTC
>CAMHBN010000003.1 GCA_946183385.1 uncultured Ruminococcus sp. | reverse complement strand
CTCCAGTACCTCGGAAACAAGGACAAGTACAAGCTCAGCGAGCAGGGACTCCTCAACGCCGATGTATACAACAACGGCGACGGAGTAACAGCACGCGACGCGCTGTCCATCCAGATGTACGACGCAAAGAAGATCACTGTTCTCCCCGAGAACTGATAAACTCAGACGAAAACCTCTCAGAATGACCTTCTGAGAGGTTTTTTATTGCCGTAAAGAGCGGGCGGTTTCTTGACTATCGGTACATCTTTGTGGTAAAATGTAATGTGGTATCCGATTCGGAACAAACAGGATATCAATGTATCATAAACGGAGTGATATAATGGCTGAGAAAAAGAAAAAAGCCTTTCCCGCCGCTGAGGTACCGCGGTATCGCATCATTGCTGCAAGCATACTGATGTGCGCGGTAATGCTCGGCGTATTTGCGGCAAGGCTGCATATAGAGACGCTGACAGGGCACTCGCTCGAGGTATTCGCTAACAAGAACGGTCTGTATGCGGACTGGTTCCTGTACTGCAAGGAGATAGTGTACTTCGTCACAGCCTGCGCGATGTGCCTGTACGCTGCGGGAGAGCGCGTCTTCCCCGACAAGCCCTACTGTGACGGACGTCTGCACAGCAGGCGGGTGATACTGCCGATAGTGTGCGCGGGAGCATACCTGCTGCTTGCGGGTATGTCGGCGCTGTTTTCGCAGAACAGGGAGGTCGTGCTCCTCGGCGTCTGCACCGAATTTGAGGGACTTGCCGCCGTGTTCTCATACTGCGTGATATTCCTTTTCGGCTTCATATTCATAAACGGAAAAAAGCTCTCGGAGCTCTTCCGCCGCGCTCTTATCGGACTTGCGGCTGTCACCGCTTTGCTCGCGGTATTTGAATACACGGTGGAGCCGCTTATGGAGCTCCCGTTCGTGAAGTACCTGATAGCGCCCGCGAAGTACCGCGCGGCGGCAGAAACGCTCGAGATAGCGAACGACTTCCGCGAATCGGTGCTGACCTTCTACAACTCCAACTACACGGGCGAATTCTTCGTGCTGATATTCCCCGTATCGGTATACGCGGTATTCGCGGCGAAAAAAGCCGTCTCGCGCATAGCTGCGGGAGCCCTTGCCGCGGCGGTGTTTGCGGCTTGTATCATGACCAACGCTACCGCTGCATTCTACGTCATGGCAGCCGAGCTCGTCTGCCTGCTCGCATATTTCATCATAAAGAAGGTGCTGCCGATAAAGCAGCTGCTCATAGCCGCAGGAGCCTTCGCCGTCCTCGCGGTATGCCTCGACCTCTGCACAGGCAGGGACTTCTCGTCCAACATCATCAAGAGCATCACCAATGCGGGCACCTACTCCTCCGACAGCTCGGTATACACGCTCGAAAGTGCGGAGATACGCGGCAGAGAGCTCTATATCTCGGCAAACGGCTCGGGCTACACGATAGAGCCGCCCTACGAAACAGGCGAAACGCTCACGGCGGTGGCGGACTCGGGCGTGGCTTACGAAGCGGACAGCTCCGACCGCACGCGCCTGTTCATACACGACGAGGCTGTTGACGCCAACATCAACATCGTCCTCGTCGAGGGCATAATGTACGTTGACCTCGGCTACGACAGCTCGCTTGACTTCGCAGTCACGACGGACGGCTTGAAGCTCATCGCGCAGAACCGCGCTCTCCTCGGCGAGATACCGACCGCTCCGATGGCGGACAGCACGCTCACGCGCTTCTACCGCCTTGCCACAGGCCGCGGATATATATGGATAAACTCCCTGCCGATACTGAAAAAATGCCTCATTATCGGAAAGGGCGCGGGCAATTTCCCGTTCTCGTTCGTGCAGAACGACGTTGTCGGGCTGAGCAACACCAACGGCACCTACCACCTTGTGATAGACAAGCCGCACAGCCGCTACCTGCAAATTGCCGTAACCTGCGGTATACCCGCGCTCATCGCGCTGCTGGTGCTGTTTGCGGCATTCCTGTTCAGAGGCGGAGCGGCGGCGCTCAGGTGGGACAAGGAGGCTGTGCTCGGCGACAGGAACAAGCTCTTCTTCGTCTGCCTGTGCGCGGGTATAGTCGGCTTCCTCGTTGAAGGACTTGTAAACGACGGCACGATAACGGTCGAGCCGCTGTTCTGGCTGATATTCGGAGCTGCCTACGGTATGCTCCCCGACAAGAAGGAGGCTGCAAATGCGTAGTGCTGACGGCTGCGCTGCTCTGCTTCCCGCTGACTGCCTGCTCGGACGGCGGCAAAGCTGCTCATGAATACGCCTCTCCCACGGTGACTGCCGCCGACGGCAGCACTTATGAGCTTCCGGTAAGCAAGCTCTACCCCGTGGATTACAGCGGACTTGAAGCGGATTACATCGCCTCTGTCTGCAGTGCTGCGGGAGCGGAATACACCGAAGAGAACGCGGACAGCATCTGCTTCGGCGAGAATATCTTCGGCATCGGGCTTGCGTCGGTGGTCTACTTCGGAAAATACGCCTCTCGCCTTGACACCTCCGAGTGGAAGAAGCTCGCAGAGATAGCGGCTTCTCCCGCGGACTTCGCCTCCGCACTGACGGGCGGCAGGGCTCCCGACGGCATAAGCCCGCAGGCGATGTACGCCTCGCGCATACCCGACAGTGCCTACTTCGACGCCATGGTCGAGGAGATAGTCCGCGATATGACCGCGCAGAGAAACTGCGCGCGTGAAAAGGCTTTTGAGCTCCTCTACTCCGAGGGCGTGACGATAGAGACGCCGTTTTCGCCGTCAATGCAGGCTGCGGTGGACAAGGTCTACACCGACCAAAGCAGCTTCTCCGATACCTCCGACTCTTTCCCGCAGTCGGCGTGCGCCGTTACGGATATGGACGGCAGCGTCATCGCGCTTGCGGCGGGAAACCGCGGCAATACCGCCTACAATCGCGCCTACCGCACCCTCCACCCGATAGGCTCGTCGATAAAGCCACTGTCGGTGTATACTCCCGCGCTCACCCGCGGGCTCATAAGCTTTTCGTCCATCGTCTCCGACGAACCGACAATGAACGAGGGCACTCCGCAGGCGTGGCCCCGCAATTACAACCGCGTATACGACGGCGACATCACCGTGACTTACGCCCTGCGCCAGTCGAAGAACACCGTCCCCGTCCGTCTCGTGACCGAGCTCGGCGGAGAGAACTGCCTGAGCTTCATGCGCAGCGAGCTTGGCTTCACCACTCTCACCGACAAGGACGCGGACACCTCAGCCATGGCGCTCGGCTACCTCGACAGGGGAGTCTCCATGACCGAGCTTGCCGCCGCATACAGCATATTCGGCAGGCAGGGAGCATACTCCGCACCGCGTTTCTATACGCGCGTGACAGACAAGAACGGCAATGTTCTCGCCAAATCAGACGGCGAGCAGAGGCAGGCGATATCCTCCGCTGATGCGTGGATAATGAACCGTCTGCTGTACTACAACATCAGCAAGGACGACGGTATCGCGATGTCCGCCCGCCTTGATGACGGCAGCGAGGTCATCGGAAAGACAGGCACCGTCGATAACGACAGCGGCAGCGACACCGACAGGCTGTTCGTGGGACTTACCCCCGAATACTGCGCGGCTGTGTGGATAGGCTACGACGACGCTTCCGTCATCGACCACACGGAGTACAAGCTCCCCGCGAGTATATGGAAGAGGATAATGGAACTCGCGGACAGGAAGGTATCTTCATTCACGCCCGACCCCGACGTAGTCACCGCGGAATACTGCACCGAGAGCGGCGGACTTGCGGGCAGCGGCTGTACCGACACCGAAACAGGCTATTACCGCAGCGGCGCTTTGCCCTATCCCTGCGACAAACACTGAATCTCCGACGGCACGGGACATCCCGTGCCGTTTTTCCGTCCGCGGACAGCGCTCAAAAAAATAATCGGATTCTTTCATTCCGGATGTTGCATTTTGCATATATGCGTGATATAATAATTATATGTCGTGCGATATCAGCAGGTCACGACAAATCATACGTAAGGAGATGGTCTATATGAACAGACCTATGAGGAAGCTGCTCGCTTTCTCAGCAGCTGCGGCAATGCTGGCAAATATACCGCTCATGTCGGTAAATGCCAAGTACGTCGCGGAACAGGTCGGCGGCAAGGAGTTCGATACGATGATACAGTATCCCGACAGGAACCTGTACATTGAAAACGGAACTGCCAACTATTTCGATGCCGACCAGCAGCTCGTTGTTGTCGGCACAGACGGAACGACAAAGCTTATCACACTGTCTCAAGCCATAGACGGCGGCATCAGCTATGCGTCTACGACGATGGGGCTCTACGATTTCGCCTTTGCAACGACGACGATGGGCATCTACGATTTCGTCGCACCCGAAGGTGGAAAGCCCGCAGAATTCGGCTTTAACTACTTCGACCCCGCATACCGCCTGAGCACTGCTTCGGACGTTGAGATCGTAGGCATCAACGCAAATCAGGTCGCTCTGATGGACAAAGACGGAAAGCTCGTATCTGACGCTTATGACGAGATAGTAGCTCTCACCAAGGAGTGCTTCAGGGTAGCGATCGACGGCGAATACGCGCTTATGACAGCGGACGGAAAGGTAATATCCGAGCTGTACGACAGCATCGTTCCCGTCAACGATGAGTATTTCAAGGTCAATTCGGCAGGAAGAATGGTCGTATACGATACATGGGATAACGAGATAGTTTCCGAGGACCCCGATGAATTTGCTCTTTATTCCGGCTCCGAATACGAAATAAGGACAGTCGGCGGCAGCACGGGCATTATCGACAAGACAGGCAAGGTCATCATACCTCAGCAGGAGGGCATAAACAGCATCTCCCTCACCGAGGACGGCAAGCACTTCTTCATCGACGGAGACGAGCAGGACTACTACACCGACCTCAGCGGCGAGGCAGTCTCCGAGAAGTACGAGCAGATCAAAGACGGCTACATATTCAAGAAGGACGGCAAATTCGGCGTCCTCAGCATGACCACCTTCCAGCCCGTAACAGAGCTTTACGCCAGTGTCAGCGCAAGGCATATCACAGAATACGATTACACAACGGGCGAAAGGAAATCGTTTCAATACCGCTATGAGCTGGTGGAGATCGACGAAGAAGGCAACAGCATAAGTAAATACGTCAACGAAAACGGCGAACCCTTCGTGAAAAAGGACGCTCATCCCGGCTACAGCAGCCTGACGCTCAGCGGCAAGGATGACAAGGACTACTCATATCTTATCAAGGAGACCGCGAACGATGACGGCACAAACACGTACATCATAGCGGATACCGACGAGAAAGAGCTTCTTGAGGTAACTGCAAATTCTTACGGCAACGTCGGCTATCATAAGGGACTGATATTTTTAACGGACGACACCGATCTCATTTACAACGCAAAGCTCGAGCTGCTCGGAGAATTCGATTCCTTCAGCACTATCAGCTCCAAAGCATTTGCGGGCGTGGTCGGAGACAAGTACACGATATACAACGAATCGCTTGAGATCATCAAGGAAAACGCATCTCCGTCAGTGAGCGCGATAAACGGTTACGACCGCCTCAGCGACGGACGCCTCTACTACACCGCCAAGACCAGCGAAAGCATCGCTACCTTTGACGAGAACTTCGAGCCCGTTGACGAAAAGGAGCTCGGAGAGAATCAGTGGTACACCGTAAACACAGCGTTAAAGCTGTTCGTTTACGACCGCGATGCATACGACAGAGTACAGTCTGCGGGTGAGAACTTCTGCATCACCGAGAAGGACGAAGGCGGCAGAAAGCTCGTTGACCCCGACGGGAACACTGTCATGGAGCTCGACGACGACATGAACGTCACCGCAGAGGGCTATATGTTCACCGACAAGGACGGCGTGATAACCTTCTACGACAAGGACGGCAACCTGATCCACAAGTTCAATGCAAGCTACGGCTCGAAGAACATCTCGGGCAGAGGCAACGGCATGAAGACTCTCGACACGCTGACAGACATCATCATGAACGACAAGGACAGCGACACCGGCAAGACCGTGTCCTACATATACGACCTCACTACCGATACCGTCAAGTACACCCAGTCGGGCAAGTACGACATGGTGGATATGATATACGAGGACAATGTCCGCGTCATCAACTACCCCGACAGCGAACCTGATTCCGAGCTGTGGACAAGCAACAAGGCTTATGAGATGGGTCTTGTACGTCTGGACGGCACCGAGATCGTCGCTCCTGCGAGCAATCAGAACATCAGCTTCGAGGATTACTGCAACGGCTCGGCTTCAAGCCCCGACTATCGCGACCTTGCTATCGACGTTATCTACAACAACGCACCCGTAAGCGAATGGAGGCTTGCGAACGAGCCCTTCCTGAATCCTCCCGGAACAGCCGAAGATGTAGGCACATTCGTAGTATTCAGAGACGTATACATCCCGTTGAAGGATCTTGACCCCGATTTTGCACACGCTCACGGCTACGGAACAGCTATCAAGCTGCAATACGGCACCTACGTCGTTATCAAGGACGGCAAGTGGGGTATCGCAGACGCCGACGGCAATGCTCTCTGCGAGCTGTGGTACGACCGTATCTGCGAATTTGCGGACGGTATCGCTTGGACGACCGTATACCAGGAACGCACCATGATCGCCGATCAGGATATATGGGTAAGCTCGCTCGACAGGGTCGTCAAGGAAGGCGAGGAGTACACAGCAAAGGTTGCTGCGCTGGGACTCATCACCAAGGACGGCTGGGAGATCGTTCCCCCGTATTATGACAACTCATTCAGAAAGATCATGTATTCTTCGCACTATGACATCGAGCACTTCGGCAGCACCTACTTCACAAGGCAAGCCATCAATGCGGAGCAATACAGGTTCAAGTACAATATTTACAAGGGCAGCGAGTATTTCAACGACTTCACCGCGAAGTACGGCTATGACACGGCTGTACAGTACGGCGACCTCTGGCTCGTGAGCAAGGACAGTCTATACGGCGTTGTCACAGCAGACAACGAGGAGGTTCTCCCCCTTGAGTTCACAGAGGTGCTCTGGTTCCCCGCATCCGAGAAGATAGCTACCTACAAGCTCAGCAAGGAAGACGCAGAGGCGCTTTCAGACCCGCATTACAGCTCGGCGATATCCGAGCTCGGCGACGGCTCAAAGCTCATCAATGTAAAGACCCCTGAAGGCAAGGTAAGAGCGTACCGGATACGCGATGTAGAGGAGACCACCACCACTACGACCGAGACAACAACGACGACAACTACAACGACGACTACAACCACCACAACAACAGAAACTACCACAACAACTACCGAGACAACGACCACCACAACATCACAGCCCACAACTACCACTACTACCGAATCAACAACAACTACTACCACTACCACATCTCAGCCCACCACAACAACGACAACCGAAACAACAACTACCACCACTACGACCACAACAACGGAGACTACCACAACATCTCAGCCTACTACCACCACAACCACCGAGACTACAACGACTGCTGCCACTACAGATACGGAAGCATCGACCACCGAGTCTCAGCAGACAACTACCGTTACCACTGCTCCCGAGCAGAAGGCAGACCCGCGCTTCGTCGGTACATGGACAGTTTCAAGACGCGTTGACGCAGAGGGCAGCGAGGACGAGGGCTGGACAACTCTTGGCGACGGCAGGACACTGAAGATACGCTTCGTCCTCAACGACGACTTTACCGGTACATTCGGCGAAGTTGACGAGGACGGCGAGTATCAGTCCAATGATATCAGCTGGACACTGGACGACAACGTCCTCAGTATCAATGCCGACGGTACAGAGATAAAATTCACTGTTGAGGAGAACACACTGTTCTACGCAGGCGGATTCGACGACGGCAAGGACTACTACTTCAAGAGAGACGGAGATACCGAAAACGCCCTCGGCGACGTTGACGGAGACGGCAGCGTAAGCGCTAAGGATGCCTCCGCGATACTCGTTGAGTATTCAAAGCTCTCCACAGGTGCGGATTCAACTCTCACCGACGCTCAGAAGGCGGCAGCAGACGTCAACGGCGACGGCAAGACCGACGCCAAGGACGCCTCCGCGATACTGGCATACTATTCATACCTCTCGACAGGCGGAACGGATTCGCTGAAAGCATTCCTCAAAGCCTGAACGTGCGGTCCGGCAAGACCTATACAGCATTAAAAACAGGCTGCGCAAGGGTATATCCCCTGCGCAGCCTGTTTCCTTTTGCAATGATATGTCAGTCAGAGCCGACAATTTTTAGATGCCCCATAAAAGCCGCCATATTCTCCTTGGGCGACACGGTCGGTCTGCCGAGGTCAGCCCTTGCACCGATAGCAGCCTTTACCTCGATGAATGTCAGTACGCCGCTCTGCTTTGCCGTATCCAGCGCCGCGTCGAGCTCGTCCGCCGAACACGCTGTCAGCACTTTTTTATACCCGCACGCCTTCGCAACAGCAGCGAGGTCGGTCTTTCCCGCAGACGTGGGTATGCCTCCGACAGACTCGTGCGCCTGATTGTTGATAACAATATGCACGAGATTATCGGGCGACTGCGAGCCGATAACGGACATCGCTCCCAGATGCATTATAGCCGCGCCGTCCCCGTCTATGCACCACACCCGCGAGCTTGTATTCATCGCTATACCGAGCGCAACAGACGAACAATGCCCCATTGAGCCGACCGTGAGGAAATCGCGGCTGTGAGGCTGTCCGAGCTCCTCGCGTATCTCAAACAGCTCGCGCCCTGCTTTGCCTGTAGTAGCTATGACGGGCTCGTCGCCAGCCGCCCTTGCTATGCGGCGTATGCTATCCTCGCGGGTCAGAACAAAATCGTTGCTGTATACGGCTTTTTTGTACTCGAGCGCACCGCTGCGCACCACAAGTGCAGCCTGTCTGCCCTGCGAAAACAGCGCCTCTGCTTCGCCGATAAAATCGCGCAGCTCGTCCGCGCTTGTTTCCCTGCCGATGACCTTGTACGGTATCTCCATGACATCGAGCAGGCTCAGGGTAACTCTCCCCTGAAATTTATGCTGGGGCTCGTCGTGTACCGAGGGCTCGCCGCGCCAGCCTATAACGAAGAGTACGGGTATGCCGTACACCTCATTATTGAGCAGACTTGCCGCGGGATTGATAATATTGCCCTCTCCCGAATTCTGCATATACACGACAGGTACACGCCCCGTGGACATATAATATCCCGCAGCTGCGGCAACGCAGTTGCCCTCGTTTGCGGCAATGAGATTATGCCTGCCGTCGGTGCCGTAGCGGTCGTACAGGCAGTCGCACAGCCCGCGCAGAGCGCTGTCGGGAACGCCCGTATAGAAGTCCGCACCGATAATACTTATGAAATCCTCTGCAAGCATAGCTTATCTCCTTTTCAGAATACGAAGGTACATTTCTTTGATTGTGTCCCTGTCGGGGACGACGGGGGTATTGCTCAGCCTCTGAATGTTTACGGCTGCTGCGAGCTGCTCCGCCTCGCCGTCCGTTACCTGCGGTGGGATATCGGCAGCATACCTCCTCGGGAGCTCTGTCAGCAGCGCAAGAGCCGAATCAAAGCCGTCACAGCCGAGCAGCGCAGGCAGCTCGCCGAGAATATGCTCCGTCCTGCTCTTATCCGCACTTCTGCCGCTGTTTTCCGACAGGAAGCGGTACACCTCGGGCAGACACAACGCCGCAGCGTGCCCATGAGAGATACCGTAGCGCTTTGTGAGCCCGTAGCTCATAGCGTGAGCGGCGGTGGTCGTTGTGATATTTATGGCTTTGCCCGCCAGGTGAGCCGCTTCCATAACAGCTTCCGCGCAGCTGCTGTCCCGCGCGGTATAACCCTCCATATTGCCGATGAGGATACGGATCGCCTCACGCGAGTAACCGCGGCTCTCATCGGTCGAGCTGACCGACCACAGGGATTCTGTCGCGTGGCAGAGCGCGTCGAGCATTGCCGCAGTCCTGTGCCTGTCGGGCAGGCTCGCGAGCACATCGGGGTCAAGGAGCACAGCCGCGGGTCTGATGCTCTCATCGGCAACAGACAGCTTCTTCCCGTCGCGGTATATCACAGCAAAGCGTGTTGCCTCGCTGCCGCTCCCCGCCGTAGTCGGGACTGCAACGAGCGGCACAGCGTTCGGGACAACCTTCTGCTCGATGTACGGTGCCCCGTCGGACAGCTCCGCAAACAGCTTTATGCACTTCGCGGTATCCATAGCGCTCCCGCCGCCCGCACCGCATACCGCGTCGCATTTTTCCTCTCTGAACAGCCTTACTCCGCTTTCGATGTCGCTGTAGTCGGGATTGGGCGAGAAGCCGCCGAACCGCACTACATCTATGCCCGTGCGCTCTGTCAGCCCGCCGAAAAATTCCCCTGCGGCTGTCGCTGACAAAGAGCGTCCGCACACCAGCATGAGCCTCCTGCAGCCGAGCGAAACAAGATGCTCTTCAAGCCCGGCGTATCCGCCTTTTCCCCGAAACACGAGTTGTTCCGTCATATCAGTATTCCTCCGGTATAAGTCGAATTATGTCCTTGAACGGCATACACTCCTTGTCGCATTCCTCGGCGGAATGTGTGCGCAGAATGGACTCGGCAGTCCGCTGCATAGCGGGAAATGCGGAGCGTGTGAGCTGATTTGCGTATATCACGATATTTATCCCCGCCGAGTACAGCTCCTCCTCCCTGACCGAGCTGTAGCTCGTCGGGACGCAGACGAGCGGCGTGAAGCCGTCACGTTCTCGGAACAGCCGTGCAAAGGTCAGCACCTCATCGGGAGAACTGCTCCTGCTGTGTATCATTATCGCGTCAGCTCCCGCGGCTGTATAGGCGAAAGCGCGGCTTATGGCGTCGTCCATACCCTTGCCGAGGATAAGGCTCTCGATACGCGCGCATATCATCAGCTCATCGGTCTTGCGGGCGTTCTTTCCCGCCGCTATCTTACGGCAGAAATCCTCCGTATCAGCCTGACTCTGCCTTACCTCGGTACCGAACAGCGAATTTTTCTTCAGACCCGATTTGTCCTCTATTATCACCATCGAGACGCCGATGCGCTCGAGGGTGCGGACGGTGTAAACGAAGTGCTCGGCAAGTCCGCCCGTATCTCCGTCGAAGATGACGGGCTTTGTCGTGACCTCTATTATCTCGTTGACGGTGCGCACACGTGCTGTCATATCGACCAGCTCGATATCGGGCTTCCCCCGTGCGGTCGAATCGCAGAGCGAGGATATCCACATTGCGTCGAACTGCCTTACCGTGCCGTTTTCGTAGACGCGCGCATTCTCGGCGATGAGCCCCGTGAGTCCGCTGTGAGCCTCTATCGCGGTGATATGGTGCTTCATGGCAAGGAGCTTTCTCAGCACGCCTCTGCGATAGTCGGGCAGAGCGTGAGCGCTCCTCATATTCTTTTCCGCCGCAGACACGGCAGGGTCATCGGCGTGCGGGAACTCAACGAGCCTGCCGCCGTACTCCGCAAGGACTGACACCACCTCATCGCGCACAGACCGCTGGAAGCCGCTGCGCCAGTCGTCGCCGTGGACGACGATATCGGGCTTGAGCTTCAAAAGGTTGTCCCTGTAGCTGAGGGCGTCCTGCGGCACTACCTCCGCGACGCCGCTGATATTCCTGAAAAGCTCTGCTCTGTCAGCATATCCGACAAGAGGTAAATGCCTGTATGCAGTGACAACTTTGTCGGTCATGATGCCTACCGTCAGCCTGCCGAGGGAAGCCGCTCTGCGTATCATGCTGATGTGTCCGCTGTGTATCACATCTGCCGCAAAGCACATATACACATTTCTGCTGCCGAGCTTTTCCAGCTCTGCCGACACCCTTGCAAGGTCGCTGCTGTCGTCTATCTCCGAGCACAGCAGCCCCGTGAAGTCAACTGGTCTTATGCAGCAGCTCTCCGCCACATCGTTGAGGGCATTCTCTGCGTAGCAGCGCATTTTAGCGGGCTCACCGCTGCGGCAGTAGCAGTCTGTCTGCGCAAACCACATTTTTCTGTCCGCATCGGTCAGCTTATACAGCGGCTGAGCGGCAAAGGCGTTCTCGGTGAAGTCGATACCGACAGCGGTAACGATGTCGTTGACGACGACCGCCTTGAAGTCCTTTTCGGGCAGCGGAGCAGTCGTGCTGACCGCCATAGCCGAGGTACTGCTGCCTGCCACCATCGCGAGCACAGTATCCTCAAAAACGAGGTCGCCGTGCAGAAGCAGTATATCGCCCGAGAGCTCCTTTTCCGCGAGGAACATGGAGTATATATAATTGGTCGAAGCGTAGTCGGGATTGTGGACGAATACTATTTCCGCCGATATATCCAGCGAGCGCACATAGTCCGTCAGTACGTCCGCGAAGGCTCCCGTGGTAATGACTATTTTCCCGATGCCCGCGGCGCACAGCTGTCGGAGCTGACGGCTCAGTATCGTTTCTCCGTTCGGGAGCGGCGTCATACATTTCGGGCGCTCGGCTGTGAGCGCACCCATTCTCGAGCCAACGCCCGAAGCAAGTATCAATGCAGTCATGGAGGTATCTCCTCTCGTGTTATTGCTCCAATTATATCACACTATCACGCACAAATCAATCATTTCGGCAGTATCGCTTATCATTGTCACTTCTTTCGTTACAAATGTAACTGACGAAATTACATTTTTCATATACCCGTGGGAGCTGTTTTGATGTATGATATAGGTGAGGACGAAGCACGCAGTTGACAAACCGGGGCTGTATGATATAATGATTATTGGACCATTAAACGCAACAAGGAGGCGCGGAGATGTACACATTTTATAAGGCCGCACGCTTTGCACTCGGACCGCTGTTCAGAGTACTGTTCAGACCGAGGATAATAGGCAGCGGGAACATCCCGCCCGGCGGTCCCGCTGTTATTGCGGGCAATCACAAGCACGCCCTCGACCCCATCCTCATAGATGTATCGACAAGGCGCGTGGTAAGGACTCTCGCAAAAAAGGAGCTGCACGACTCCGCCTTCGGCTTCTTTTTCAGGAGCGCGGGAACGATACCCGTTGACCTCCACGCCAGAAGGAACCCCGCCGCACTTGAAGCGGCTCTGCAAGCGCTCGGACAAGGCGAGCTTGTGAATGTCTCGCCCGAAGCCAAGCGCAACTACACCGACGAACTGCTGCTCCCGTTCAAGTTCGGAGCCTCGGTCATGTCGGAGCGTACAGGCGCGGTCATCGTGCCATACGCCATTGCGGGAGACTATTCGCTTTTCCCGCGCCACAGGCTGACGGTCATCTTCGGAAAGCCGATAGAGCCCTGCGGCACTCCCGAGGAAACGAACATGAAGCTGTACAACGGGATAGCCCGACTTCTGAGAAAGGCTATGCCGCAGGAAGAGCTGAGAAAAAAGCACTTTACATCTTACGAAAGCTGGAACGCAAAATGAAAAGACATCTTGATTATCCCGAATGTACGATATACGAGCTTGCTGAGAGGACTGCGGAAAAATATCCCGACAACTGTGCGCTCGACTATTTCGGAAAAAGCGTGACATTCAGCAGGCTCATATCCGAGGTCAGCAGATGCGCCGCTGCGCTCACCGCGGCAGGTGTCAGGAGCGGCGATTCCGTTTCCGTATGCCTGCCGAACACTCCCGAGGCGGTATACCTTTTCTATGCCATAAGCATGACGGGAGCCGTCGCCAACATGATACACCCGATGTCCGCCGAGAACGAGATAATACGCTTTGTTAAACTCACGGACAGCAAGCTGATATTTGCCGTTGACCTTATAGCCGACAAGATAGAGCGCGTGATGGAGCAGTGCGAGGGACTGAAAGCGGTAAAGGTGAGCGTCAGCGACAGTATGCCCGTCCACATAAAGGTGGGCTATTCGCTGACGAACAAGAAAAAGCCTCCCAAGAGCACCATCCCCGACTGGAAGAGCTTTATCGCGGGCGGAGCCGGCAAAACGGCAGCCGTACATCACGGCGCTCCCGACGATACCGCGGCTATCCTTTACAGCGGCGGAACTACGGGACGTCCTAAGGGCATAATGCTTACAAATCTGAACTTCAACGCACTTGCGCTCCAGAGCATCGAGGCTTGCGGCGGGCTGAAAGCGGGAATGAAAATGCTTTCGGTAATGCCTGTATTCCACGGCTTCGGGCTCGGAGTGTGCATACACACGATAATCGTGCTGGGCGGAACAGCGGTGCTCCAGCCGAAATTCTCGGCGGCAGAGTTCCACAAGCTGCTTTTCCGCTACAAGCCCGACATCATCGCGGGAGTACCTGCGATCTTCGAGGCAATGATAGTCAACAAGAGCTTCGGCGGGAAAAAGCTCGACTTCCTGAAATGCATCGTTTCGGGCGGAGACTCCCTTGCTCCCTCGACCAAGAAGAAGCTGAACCTTATGCTCGCCGAGCACGGCTGTAAGGCAAAGGTAAGGGAGGGCTACGGGCTTACGGAATGTGTAACGGGCAGCTGCCTGATGCCTGCGGAGTACGACGACCTGCAAAGCGTAGGTCTGCCCTATCCCGATACGTTCTACAAGGTCATAGACAGCGATGGCAATGAGCTCCCCGCGGGCGAAGAGGGCGAGATCATCCTCCGCGGACCGACGGTAATGAAGGGCTACTACAAGGAGCCCGAGGAGACCGCCGCAGCGCTGAAAAAGCGCGATGACGGCTATGTGTGGCTGCATACGGGAGATATAGGCTGCATCGGCGAAAACGGATATGTGTATTTCCGTCAGCGTCTCAAGCGCATGATAATATCGGGCGGATACAACATCTATCCCCAGAACCTTGAGGAAGTCATAAGCTCGCACCGCGACGTCATTATGTGCGCGGTCGTGGGAGTCCCCGACCGGCTCAGGGGCGAAAAGGTAAGAGCCTGCGTCGTTCACGCGGAAGGTGCCGACGAGGACAGGCTCCGCAGCGAGCTGATGGATATGCTCAGAAAGGACATAGCCGCCTACGCCCTGCCGCGCGAGCTCATATTCTACGATTCTCTCCCGAAAACTCTTGTCGGCAAGATAGCCTACAACGAGCTGAAAACGTGAGGCGATGGTTATGGAGAAAAACAAGACCGTATTACTTGTCCACCCCGAGATATCCCGCACGAAGTACAACTTCGCGGGCATAATAGACAACGAGCCGCTCGAGCTCGAATACATATATGCGGTGCTCGTGAAAGAGGGCTTTGAGCCGTATATATGGGACGGGCAGGTCGAGAAGGTGCCGTATGCGAAGAGGCTCCGCGAGCTCCGTCCGTATGCGGTATATATATGCGGCAGAACGAGGCAGGAGGGCTTCATGAAGGAGTACGCCCGCGAAGCGAAGAGGTGCGGCTGCGTGACCATGATAGGCGGTCTGCACGCTCAGCGATGCTATAAGCGCTTTTTCAGCGACTATACGGACTACATCTTCACAAGCTTTGACCCGACGCCCGTTGCCGAAATACTGAAAGGCGCTCCTCCCGAGAGCATCAGCTCCCTGTGCCGGAAGCGCGGCGGACGCTGGACGGTGAACGCGGCAGTCCCGCACGACATAAACAAGCTCCCGCGTCCCGACCGCACATACTTCTACCGGCATTCCGACCGATACCGCTACCTTGAGCTGCTTCCCGCGGCTCATGTCCGCACGACCTACAGCTGCCCCTACAGATGCAGCTTCTGCGTCAGGAACTGTGTAAACTGCGGGGTGTATACGCAGCGTGACATAGCCGACGTTGTCGATGAGATAGCGGGCATAAACTGCGATAACATCTACATCATAGACGACGATTTTCTCTTTGACGAGAAGCGGCTCGAACGGTTTGCGGAGCTGATACGCCAAAGAGGCATACACAAGCGTTACGTCTGCTACGGAAGAGCAGATTTCGTCGCTGCTCATCCCGAGCTGATGAAGCAGCTCGCCGACATCGGGCTCTACTACGTGCTGACGGGAATAGAGGCTGCCGATGACAAACACCTCGAAGCCTACAAAAAGCGCTGCGACAACAATGTAAACGAAAAGGCGCTGAGGGTGCTTGATTCGGTGGGCGTGAATATGATGGGAATGTTCATCACCGACCTCGACTTCACCGCCGCCGATTTCAGAAGCATAGCAAAATGGGTCAAAAGGCACGACCTGAAGCACGCCGCCGTGTCCATACTGACACCCGAAATGGATACGGAGCTGATAAAGGAATACAAAGACAGGCTCATCACCCGCGACCCTTCGCACTGGGACTATCTTCACGTAGTCGCCGAACCGTCGAAGCTGTCGGTGAAGGGCTATTATTTCCACTATCACGTACTGCTGATATACCTGTTCCTCCGCGCGTGGAGACAGGGCGTATACGACTTCATCGACTACAAATTCTTCATCACCTCGATGATAAAAAATATGTTCGGATTCGGAGGCTGACCATGGCAGAAACATACAAAAATCCCGTCAAAAAGCTCATACCGAGCAAGCTTGAAACAGGCTACCAGAAGCTGATGGCAAAGCTGCTCGGACCGTTCATCCCCAAGAGCATGACACCGAACCTTATGACGGGTATAGGCGTGCTTGGCGGAGCATTCGCGATAGTATGCGCACTTCTTGCCAACATCTCGCCGCTCTTTTTTATCGGCACTATATTCGGACTCTTCGTACATATGACCGCCGACGTCCTTGACGGCTATGTCGCAAGGTCAAGGGGTATGTCCTCGCGTGCGGGAGCATACTTCGACCTCATCTCCGACGTCCTTATCTCGACGTTCCTGCTGCTCGCGTTCGGACTCACCCCATTCGTACACCTTGCGCCCGCGGCATTTGCGGCGCCGCTCTACGGCGTTATGAACGTTACGATGATGAACTACATCATCTACTACAACGAATTTCAGTTCCCGCGTCTGGGACCAATCGAGGCGCATATAGCGTACTCGCTGTTCTGCATCATCGCGATGGTACTCGGCACGCGAACGGTATTCACAGTGTTCGGCATCGGAGTGATGGCGGGAGATATACTCATGGTCGTTGCCATGATACCGATGTATTACGAAATGATAAGAATGGCGGTGACGCTGTTCCGCCGACTGAAGGAAACCGACAGATGAAAAAGATGTATATAGTCCTAATCAGGGCGCATACGGGGCTCGGAGCTCTTGCGCGCAGGGTAACGCATTATCCGTATACCCATATCGCCGTAAGCTTTGACAGGTCGATGACGGACTTAATCAGCTTCTCCCGAAGGTATCATTATTTCCCGTTTGAGGCAGGCATCACCCACGAATACCGCCACTATTACGCATTCGGCAGACACCGTGATTTCAAGGCGAAGATATTCGAGCTCTCACCCGACGACGAGCATTACGAGACCGTAGCCGAATACATAGGAGCCTGCGAAAGCGACAAGCTTATGCGGTTCAATCTGTTTTCGATGGCAACGATGTCCGTTATCGGAGGCTTCCGCATACCGCACGCCGAGAACTGTATGTCCTTCACCGCACGCTGCATAGAGCTCAGCGGCTGCGCAGAGCTGAAACGTCCGTACTGGCGTTATTCGATAAAGGATATTGACGATCTGCTGTCGGATAAAGCCATATTCGAGGGCAGGATACTCAGGGGAGCTGCTCCTGACGACGGCTACATGACGCGGTTTGAGCCGCTAAGGTACACAGTCGGGATGATAAAGCTGTTTTCAGCATTGTCATACCGTCTGCTTGTCAAACACTGAAAAAGCAGGCAGACCATATAGGTCTGCCTGCTTTTTAGGGCATTTCAAAAAACTGAGCACAGGTGACGGATTTTCCCGTGAGAGCCGTGCCCTCGTTTTTATCGAAAAGCATTCGGCAGATATTGAGGACAACGCTGTACTTTTTCGTATTGCGCGTATTTATGCACTTGCCGAACTCGGCGGCGAGATCGAGCGGAGCTTTCACCTCGTCGAGGTAGGACAGCGTCTCCATCAGCAGGTGCGAGCTGTGAGAGCTTGCGGTGAGCTTTATCAGCTGAGCGGCAGCCGCTTTAATGAGGCGGTTCTCGGCGCGGTCGGGAGTGAACACATCGTGCCGCACATAGATACGCTCGCGGTGGACGAGATTGCGGCGGATATTCTCGTTGAAGAGGATAGTCCCGTGTACGGTGTTCATATTCTCCTCGCGGCTGGTGTAGGTCGAGAGCACACCGCTTTTGATGATCTTCACAGTCTCGCCCGCGAAGACGGAGATGAAAAACTCCATAAAGTTAACATCGGGGTCGAAGGACGATGGGCTGAATGGAGCTCCGCACCGCCTGCAAAACTCGGCGCAGAGGGCTTTTCTCGCAGCTGCTCTGTCCTCCGCAGGCGGCAGTATCTCAAGCAGGGTCCCGTCGGCGAAGCACGCGAACCCGCAGTAAGAGCCCGCCGCAAAGAGCTTCCTGCCGTCCTTTTCGTACGCAGCGACAGCCCTCCTGCCGTCGGCTTCGCAGACCTCGGCAAGCTCGCCGAGCATAAGCGGGAAGCCGCCCTCGCCCGGCAGCTCCGCGATAGTATCGTTTGCGGAAACGCAGATAAGTCTGGTGTACATTTTATTCTCCGTTCGTGGAATATAGCCTGTGATGGCACAATAAGCCAACGGCTGACGGCTTATTTATAGATATTGATAAAGTGCTCCTTGTTCCATTTTCTCGGGTCGCCGATTCGGTACAGCTTCTGTCCCGAATCGAACTGCTTGACATACTTCGGAGCAATGCACTCGATGAAGACGTTATCGTCGTTGAGGATGAGCCTTATCCTCTCGTAGTCGTCGAAGAAATACTCCTGCAGGAGCGGGATTATCTTCGTGGAGAATACGCTTCTGAGCTCTGCCAGCGTCCGTATACAGCCGTTGCTGTCCATAAAGTAGGCATGACCGATAGCGTGCTCGCGGTCGTAGTAGTACTCGATGCGCTCGTTCATCGCAGTGAGGAGCTCACAGAGGTCAACGCCCTCGCAGTTTCCGAGGAGCTTGGGCTGCGGCATCATCTCGATGAAGTCGAAACGCCTTCTCAGCGCGGTATCGAGCATCGCGATGGAGCGGTCGGCGGTGTTCATCGTACCGAGGATATAGAGGTTCGGCGGCACGGAGAACTCGGTCTGCGAATACGGCAGAATTACGGAGGTCCCGCGCTTCGAGCTCTCGATGAGGGTGATGAGCTCGCCGAAGATGCGCGAAATGTTGCCGCGGTTTATCTCGTCGATGACAGCGACGAAGTTCATATTGGGACTCTTTGCGGCTTTCTCGCAGAGCACCTTGAAAACGCCGTTGTACGGGCGGTAGATGACGGTGGTATCGGCGTGGGCGATATTGGTATCGTTGCCGTACTTGTCAACGACAACGGGGCGTATGCCCTCGACGAACTCCTCATAGCTCAGCGACTGGTGGAAGGTGGTGAACCTTATCTGTCCCGAGTTGGTATACTCGTCGAATCTTGCCCTTATCGCGCCGTAGCTCTCGCCTGCGGGTATCTTTTTCCTCTCGATGAGCTCTACCGCATATTTCACGACGTTGTAGGTCTTGCCGGTACCGGGAGGACCGTACAGTATCTGATTGAGCGGAGCCTCGAACTTCCTGAACTGCTGCGCCTGCGGCACCTCCGACGGAGCGGCTTCGTCCTGCACGGCGGGCTTGTTTTTAGCGTTCAGGAGCTCCCACGACACCACGTCAAAGACGCGCATATTCTTGAATTTGAAGTTGGCATTGCGGAATTCGAGTATCTTTCGGCAGTTGGAGACGTACTGTCTCAGGTCGCCGGTATCTCCGAGCTCGAGCCCGAGAGCCCTGTACACGAGCGAATCGGTGACGCTCTCGCCGAGGATGGGGAAGGTGAACGGCTTGAGGCAGTGAAGTATCCTTGAAAACGCATACACGGGCATACCCGTGCCCTTTGCCTGCGAGGCGAGCATCTGCTGAACGGTATCGAGGAGCTTCTCGTCTATCTCCAGTCCCGACAGGTTGACGCACATCTTGAAGAAGAACTGCACAGCCTCGGGGTCATCGGCAACGGGCTCGAATCTGAACGCCACGGGAGTGGCAAGGAAGCCGAGCTCCTGCTTGCCGACAACGTGGCTGAACAGCTTTTTCGATTCCTTGCTCCACACCCTGTCCACTGTCGTTTCGAGGAGGAGCTTGTCATTGTGGAGCAGATGGCTCTTTTTTATCAGCGACTTCCACTCGTCCTTGCTGTCGCCCCAAACACCGAGCGAGAGGTAATACAGCAGGTCGAGGTCGCCGCAGTCGATAACGGTTATCCTTTTCAGCTTTGCATAGTATTCGACAGCCTTGCGCACACAGCGGTAAGTTCCGTCAAATTCATTGGGGAGTATCTCATTTTTACGCCTGAGCTCATCCATTATCACAGATCTATCCATAACACCTTACAGCCTTTCGATGGTATCTTATGGTAATTGTACCATACCCACAAACGAAAGTCAACAGAATTTGCAATTTTTACACATCATTCACAATTATAACAACAAAACTGCCGCACTTATGACCGTGCGGCAGTTTTAACATATCAGTATTCCTTCTTCCTGCGTCCAACAAGGAAGGTCAGCAGTGTTATCGGCACAGCGGCGATAATGGCATAGAGTATCACGCTCTTGATGAAGCAGAGGTCGAGTACGGTGACCATAGCGTAATCCCCGCTGACCTCATAGCTTTTCTGAGCTATATGCCCGAAGCCGCAGCTTGTTTTTTTGTATAGGGTATCGCCGTCGAAGCTTACCTTCTCCGCGAGCTTATCCGCCTCGCGGTCGGAGCGCCTCTCGCCGAGGTACACGACCTCCATTTCCTTGCAGAAGGTGCAGATATCGCTGTCGTCCGACTCGGTGCCGTTGTGGACATATATATTATCGGCATTGATGGCATCACCCTCGCACGGACACTCAAACGTCCCGAGAGCATTGCCGCCCTCGTCGTACACGGTGAGCGACGCAGGCGATATCAGGAATTCGCTGCTGCAGTAGGAATCGACCTTTATCACGGCATTCGGAGTCTTTTTCAGCAGGTCGTATACGTCCTTGGCGCAGTCGTTTTTGCAGAAGTCGTCAACGCAAATAAGACCGACGACGCTTCTGATGTACAGCGATTTATCGTCCTTCTTTTCGTAGACAGCCTCGTAGCTTCCCTTCGAGAACGGCGCCTGACCGTCCTTTTCGAGGAAGATGACAGACTGGTCTACCGTATCGTTCATAAAGATGAATGTGCCGGGGAAGCCCGTACCGTCCATGATACGCGTATCGTCGAGGAGTGCACGGACGGCAAGCCCCGCAAGCCCGTTTGTCTTGTTATTTTCATCGGGCTCTTTCATGGTGGGGTGGAGCATGGTCTCTCCTTTTTTTGAATAGCCGGTCATCGAGGCGGACAGCGCACTGCCGAGGACTTTCCCCACTATCACAGACCCGACGAGGTTCACGCAGAAGACCGTCACTGCCATAATTACAGCCCATATAACAAATCTCTTCACTAATTTCATACGCTTATCCTCTTCTTCAGTTTAGTTCTTCGCCGCGAGCATACCCTCGAGCATTTCCGCATCCTTGAACTTGCAGGCTGTGCGGTCGTAGAAGACATCGGTTATATCCCACAGCACGGGACAGAGCCCGCGCTCGCACGCAGCCTTGCAGACGGCGATATTGTACGCACGCACCTGCTCAGCGGTCTTGTTCTTGGTCGCGACAGCGCCGTACTCGCCGATAATGACGGGCACGCCGTTGTCGGTAAAGTGCGTCTTGAGCTTATCCATATTCTGCTCGAGCTCCTTGTAGTCACGCGGCGAGCCCCATGCTGTTTTAGCCTTGCCCCACGAAGCGTCGCTGTCGAGGATACAGAAGGTGGACGGAGTATAGTAGTGCACGGACACAGCACAGCGCCCCGCGGGGTCATCGGGCATCTTGAAGAGCTCATCGCAGGTGAGGTCAACGTCGGTGCAGTAGCCCGCAATAAGCAGGTGACGCTCGGCGTTGTTCCCGCCCGAGCCGCGCACAATGTCCACGAATTTCTGGTTTATCTCGTTGAGCAGAGCGTAGGAATCAGCCTTGCCCGTGGTATCCGAGCCGTAGCGGTTCCACAGGCTCTCCCAGCCGCCTTCCTCGTTGAGCGACTCGAACATGAGCTTGTCGCCGAAGTCGCCGAAGTTGTCGCAGAGCTGCTCCCATATACGGGTATAGCGCGTCATGCAGCGCTCCTTGGCGGTGGGGAAGCCCTCCCACCAGCCGCTGTCCCAGTGGATATTCATAATGACGTACATATCGTCGTCAACAGCCCAGCCCACGACCTCTTTCACGCGGTCTATGTACTCCTGTGATATCTCGAAGGTGTCGAGATCCATCATATTCGACCACGCCACGGGCACGCGCAGCACACCGAAGCCCGCGTCGGCATAGCCCTTGATTATCTCGGGCGTTATCTCGGGACTTCCCCAGCCCTTTTCGTAGTTGGTGACGCTCGAGCCGTCTATCCAGTCTCCGCACGACTCGAAGGTGTTGCCGAGGTTGATGCCGATACCCATTTCGTCCACCACCTCCATCGTGGAAATATCACGCATTTTCGCTTCCGACTTCTTCTCGGAAGGCTCCGAGCCGCCCTTATCGGCACAGCCCGCGAGCGATACTCCCAGCGACACAGCCACCGCGAGAGCCAATATCTTTCTGAGCATAAGATCCCCTCATTTCAGAATTAATGGTAATATTATACCTCATTTTCGTGAAAAAAGCAACCCTTATACAAATAATCCGCCAAGAGAGCCGTGCTTCATTGCGGACTTTTTCATGCTGTACTTCATGCAGCTTCCTGTGGACTGTCAGGCGGTCGGATTTGTACTTACGGAACAAATTCTGCCTGTTGAAATTGTGCAGTCCTACAAAGTTCAGAATTATTTTTTCAATAAGCAGCACATCTATTTCGGCCAGGACGATAAGGGCGTTCTCGATGCCAATTTCATAGAAGGAATGGCATGTATAGGCGGCTGT
>CAMHBN010000002.1 GCA_946183385.1 uncultured Ruminococcus sp. | reverse complement strand
CGAATCCACCGTCAACACAGGCGGCACAGCTTACGCGGGCAGCAAGGCTCTGACCATCACAAACCGCGGCAAGTCATGGCACGGCGCGCAGAAGACTCTCGACTCGAACACCTTCTCGGGCGGACAGGAATACAGCTTCAGTGTTGTTGCTGCGGGTACGGGAAATATGATGTTATCCCTCCAGTACACGGACTCCAACGGCGAGACCAAGTACGACCACATCGCAAGTGCGCAGTCCAACGGCGACTACGTACAGCTCTCGAATCCGAACTATAAGCTCCCCGCGGGCTCGGGCTACACGCTCTACGTTGAGACTGAGGACGACACAGCAGACTTCAGGATCGACGAAGCTATCGTAGCCAAGGCTGGCACACAGATTCAGGGACCCGTCGCTACGACCACTACGACCACCACAACGACAACCACAACAGCTCAGCCCGCTGAAACGACCACAACGCAGGCTCCCGCAGAAACGACAACAACAGCTCCGCCAACAGCCGACACGAACTACGGCGACGTAAACAAGGACGGCAAGGTGACGATCGCGGACGCGGTGGCTATCCTCCAGTATATCGCGAACAAGGACAAATACGCCCTTGACGCGCAGGCTCTCGATAATGCGGACGTCTACAAGCGCGGCGACGGCGTGACGGCAATGGATGCTCTCGCCATCCAGCAGCTTGACGCGGGCATAGTCACAAAGCTCCCCGCAAGCTATGCCGAGGGCTATACAACGACCATCACGACATCACCGACCACCACGACCACGACGACAACTACCACCACTACGACGACAACCTCGACTACCACCACTACCACCACGACAACAGCTCCCGCAATGAAGACTATCACGGAGTCATTCGAGTCGGGAACAGGCAGCTGGGAGGGCAGAGGCGACGCCTCTCTCTCGTCCGAGAGCAGCCACTACTACTCGGGCAGCAAGTCGGTCAAGGTATCCGGCAGAAGCAAGTCGTGGAACGGCATCGGATACACGCTCGGCAGCGAATTCGCAGCCGGAAACACCTACAGCTTCTCGGCGGCAGTAATGCAGCCCACGAGCTCCTCACAGGAGGTAAAGCTCCAGCTCCAGTACACCGACGCCTCGGGCGAGACGAGCTACGACAACATCGCCAAGGCAACGGTCGAGGGCAAGAAGTGGACAAAGCTTGAAAACACGGCATACACCATTCCCGCAGGCGCAACGAACCTCATGTTCTACATCGAGACGACCGACGGCACGAACGACTTCTACGTTGACGACGTCCAATTCGCAGCGGAGGGCACACAGTCCTCAGTCACGACAGGCGGAGGCACGGTCGGCGAGATAAAGGAGCCCGCAGTACAGGGCGGCGTTGACATTTCATGGATAGACCCGAGCAAGCCGATGGTAGCTATCAGCTTCGACGACGGCACGAGAGACGCCACACAGGAGAAGAGGATAATTGACGCCCTCGTAAAGAACGGCTTCCACGCGACATTCTTCTACGTAGGCAACTGGATATCCAGCCCCGATACTGTAAGGTATGCATATCAGAACGGCATGGAGGTCGCGAACCACACCACTACGCACCCCTATCTGACGCAGAAATCCGCCTCCGAGATACGCAGCGAATTCGACCAGACAGACGCCAAGCTCAAGAGCATAATCGGAGCCGAGCCCTCGAAGCTCATGAGACTGCCCTACCTCGCTTCAAATGCGACGGTACAGCAGGCACTGAGCGACGTACCGCTCATCAGCTGTGCGATCGACACAGGCGACTGGAACGGCGCGACGAAGGATCAGATAGTCAGCAAGATAAAGACCGCCATGAGCAACGGCACGCTCAAGAACGCGATAGTGCTTGCACACGAGAATTACAGCACTACAGCGGGAGCAATGGAGGAAGTCCTCCCCTACCTCAAGTCACAGGGCTGGCAGGTAGTCACCATCTCCGAGATGTACGCCGTAAACGGCAAGGAGCTCAAGGGCGGACAGGTACACACCCGCTGCTGACGCAGCCTTAACAACGCTATCCTCAGGATTTGATTATCCCCAATTCCCTGAAAAAAGCCGCAGGTCGAAACCTGCGGCTTTTTGCTGTTTAATCCACGCTTCTTATCTGGTCGATGAGCGAGGTCTTCTGCATATTTCTGAGCGGGATGACCGCCGCGAGGACGGACACGATGAACGCGAAGCCCGACGCCGCGAGCACGCGCCAGACGGGGTCGGTATAGCTCAGCAGCTTGCCTCTGCTTTCGGGAGGCATAGCCTCTGTCGCTATGAGCAGGGTCTCGGTGAGGAAGATACCGAGCAGGCAGAGCGCGACAGCGCCGACGGTCGCGACGAGCGTATACTGCAAGCCCTCGATGACAGCCATTTTGTAGAGCTGTCCCTGCGTCATACCGACGCACTGCATAGAGGCGAGCTCGCTTCTGCGGTTGATGATACCCGTAGACACGATGTTTACCATATTTACGATAGCGATGAGGGCGATAAGACCCGTGACAAAGTTCGCCGCTATCCTGTAGGCTCCTGCCGTTGTGCGTATCTTCTGGAGCTCGCCGAACATATCCCACCAGAGGTCTATACTGTCATTCTGCTTGACGTACTTGACTGCCTTCTCGTAGACCTCGGGCGACTTGATATCGACGTTGAAGCTTGAAAACGGGCTTGTATAGTTGCCGTAGAGCTTATACTCCCCTGCTTCGTACTGGTCGATAGTCGCAATGAGGAGCTTATACTGATTCTTCTCGTAATAATCATACTCCGTAACCATAAACGGGTTTTTATTGTCGGGCTTTATCGTCTTGCACGAAGCCGCTATCTTGAAGGTATGATTAGTCTGCTTGCAGGTCTCCTTTGTAGCTTTCACAAGCTCGATATATCCGTCTCTGTAGGGATCCCAGCCGTCGTCATCGTCGTCCTCATAGTCAGAGCCCGCATTATCCGCGGTATTTTTCTCTGCTTCCTGCTTTGCCGCCATAGCAGCCGCATACCTCTCCTCGAAGTCCTTCTTCACCTCGTCGGAGGCAATGCTCTCAAACACTTTCAGCTCAAGCTCCCTGAGGCTTTCGTCGGGCTCGTCAGCACCCGTGATAAAGAGGTAGCTGCCCGAATCTCTCAGCTCCTCATAGGTCACGGGTGCCTTGCCATAAGTCGAGGCTTCAAACTCGTCCTTGCTGAGGTACTCGACATAGTATCTTTTTTCGCTGTCAAGAGCCTGTGCATTCTTGGTTATACCGTAGTAATACTTACTGAAATAGCCGCTCTTTTCAAGGTATTCAACACTCTTCTTATAGCCTGTCAGGTCAAAGCAGCTGTAGTCGAGCGACATATCGAAGTCGCGTCCCATTTCCGCTAAAGGACCTGTTACCGCGTCGGTGACAGCATTCATAACGCTTCCGATACCCGCAAACATCGCGAGCGAGAGCGTGAGCGAAAGGATAGTGATGATGAAGCGCTTCTTCTGACGGCGGGCGTTGCGCGAGGTGAGCTTGCCCACCCAGCCAAAGAGCAGTCCCATAACGGTGTGCTTGCGGACTTTCTTGACGGTGTTGCTTCTCGCGGAGATAGCCTCCACGGGCGACTTCTTGATAACGCGCATACCAGTGCCGTAGGCGGAGAAGAGCACCCATGCAAGACCCGTCACCGCCGCAATTACGAGCATGAGCGGGCTGATGTGGAATCGCACGATATCCCCCGCCTTATCGGAGGTGAAGAATGCGTCCGCGAGACCGTTCCCGACAATGCGCTTGAACGCGATATAAGCGCATCCGATACCGATGATGATACCTATCGGCACACCCACCGCGGAGAGCATAAGACCCTCGGCGGTCATGATGCGTACTATCTGCTTGGGAGTAGCACCCACCGACTGCAAAAGGCCGAACTGCCTCTCCCTCTCCTTCGAGGACACCTCAAAGGCGGTGTCGATGATGAGACGGAGCGTCAGCGCGATTATAACGATGAACACGTAGAATATGCACAGGAGCTGAACGAATTTGAAGCGTGCCCCGTCGTCAACGAGGTCGTCGTTCATCAGCTCAGTGTTTTCGTCAACGTGCGCAGACACCCAATAAGGCGCGTCCTGCAAGCTCACGCCGAGCTTTTCCCTTGCAGCTTCCTGAAGGTATGCGCCCGAATCCTTCATACTGTTCTTTTTGAACATTACCTCGACGTCGTAGGTGCCGTCGCCGACCTCGTTCTTCTTCACGTTGTAGGACTTTACCTCGGGCAGCTTCTCGATAGTTTCAGCCTGCTCGTAGGTGACGCCGATGAAGCACATATGGTAGGGCTTCTGGTCGTAATGGGCGTCGCGCTTACAGCCGAGCAGCGTCGCGAAGCCCGTGAACAGCATACTCATCAGCGTTACAGCGACGATAATGCTGCAAATAGTAAGTGCGGAGTGGCGCTTCTGCGTCTTTATGTACCTCCGCGCAAGAAGGAATTCAAACATATCCGCGCCCCCTTACTTTCTGGTATTGAGCTTGTCGCTGACTATCTTACCGTCGGAAAGCGTGATGATACGGTCGCACTGGAGGGCGATGTTCTCGTCGTGGGTAATGATTATCATAGTCTGGTCGTATTCCTTGTTGGACTGCTGCAGCAGCTTCATGATCTCGGCGCTGTTCTTGCTGTCGAGGTTACCCGTGGGCTCATCTGCGAGGATAACGCCCGGCGAGGTAAACAGCGCTCTGCCGATGGAAACTCTCTGCTGCTGACCGCCCGAGAGCTGTGAGGGCAGGTGGTGGCGGCGCTCCTTGAGCTGCAGCAGGTCGAGCAGCGCGTCGAGGTGCTTGCTGTCGGGCTTTCTGCCGTCCATGATGAGCGGCAGCGTGATATTCTCCTCAGCGTCGAGGACGGGGATAAGGTTGTAGAACTGGTAAATCAGCCCGACCTGTCTGCGCCTGAATATCGCAAGGTTCTTGTTGTCCTGCGCGAACACGTCCTGCTCGTCGAGGAAGACCTTGCCCGCAGTGGGACGGTCAACGCCGCCGAGGATGTGGAGCATAGTCGATTTGCCCGAGCCGCTCGGACCGATGACCGCGAGCATCTGTCCCTTCGGTACGGTGAACGACACATTGTCGAGAGCCTTTACTTCATTTTCGCCCTTGCCGTAGGTCTTGCACAGACCCTCAATTCTCATAAGATCCATATAATTACCTCCCAAAGCGGCACAGCCGCTGTTTTTTACTGTCCCCATTATAGCACGCCAGAATTACATTGTCGTGACTATTTCATTACAATTATGTCACTTTGGCACGGGACACATTCAAGCGCCTCCCTTCCGCTCATTGCTTTTTCCGCCAAAAGCGCTCTCTTAGATTTGTATATTTTTTTCTTTTTTAAATCGGAAAAAGTATTGAAATCAAACAAATAATATGCTATAATATAGTTGTATTATTATGCACACCCATATCTGCGGACGTGCATATCCATCAACAGCTTTCCGCTGTGGAAAGGAGCCGCTATGAACTTTCAGGAACTTGCTGACAGCTTCCACGCGCCGACAGGAATACTCTCGGTACGCAGAACTGCCGACGCTACGACGAGATACGCATCGTCACGGGCAATGCAAAATATCTCGAACCGATAGAACACCCCGTAATGACAATACCGCCCGAAATGCTGGGAATGCCCGAAATATTCCGCAGCATGAACAAATTCGTCCCGAATTCGCCCTACGAGAAATACTACCCCAAGGATACAGGCTTCGAGGATATATGCTACCGTGCCGCAGTGAAAAAGCTGCCGATACACACGTTCGTGCATCTGAACGGACTCAACCTGTGGTTCGACATCTTCGCAATGCCGATAGACTACGAGAACGGCGATGTCTGCTACTGTACGTATACCGCACAGCCGAGCAGTCCCGATCAGATCGGCGTTAGCTCGAGCCAGTCCGACAACGGCTCCGAGGACGTCATCAAGACCTGCATCAAGCTCCACGGCACGGACGACTTCAAAAAGACGATAGAGGAAGTCATTGAGGACATACGCCTGATATGTCTGGCTGACGTCTGTACGATAATGCTGGTTGACCCCAACAGGGACAAATTCGACGTCCTCGCTACCAGTATAGACGAAAGGAGCAAAGTCAAGCGCGTGACGAAGTTCCCGCAATACAAGGAGATAGCTGCGTCATGGCTCGATTTCTTTACCGATACCGACTGCCTCGTCATCAAGGACGAGAGCGATTTTGAACAGGTACACAGGATCAACGCTCCGTGGTACCGGAACCTCAGGGACGCGGGCGTAGAGAGTCTTATCATGTTCCCGCTCCGCTACGACAACGAGACGCTGGGCTTTATATGGGCGTCCAACTTTGACACCACCAACACCATGCGCATAAAGGAAACTCTCGAGCTCATAACGTTCTTCGTATCCTCAAAGCTCTCAAACAACAGGATGATGGAGCGCCTGAAGCGCATAAGCTATACCGACCGCCTGACGGGCATACCCAACCGCTTTGCCTGTGCAGAGCTCATAGACAGTCTTATCAAGCAGGGCGAGCGCTTCGCCCTCGTATCCATAGACATCAACAGCTTCAAGAGCGTGAACGAGACAATGGGCTTCGAGGCAGGCAACAAGGTACTCACCGAGATAGCCGCCCGCTGGAAGGCGATCGCCGATTCGATGATACTTGGCACGAAGGACCACATCGCACGTCTCGGCGGGGATGAATTCTCGCTTATAATCATAGGAGCCGAGTCCGAGCAGGATATCAAGGAAGCTATCAGAATGTATTCGGCTTCGCTCGAAACAAGGCTCACGGTGGACGACTGCGACTTCTACTTCACCGCAAGCTTCGGATTCTCGGTATTCCCCGACGACGCACAGACGAGCGACAAGCTCCGCCTGTATGCGGACGCGGCAATGCTCGAAGTGAAGCGTATCAACAGCAGCAACCACATCATGCGCTTTGACCCCGAGCTCCTCAGGTCTGAGCGTGCTCACGAGATAGAGCGCAAGCTCAGGACAGCTCTCGAAAACGACACGATATACTACAATCTCCAGCCGCAGTACGACATCGAGCACAGGCTCTACGGCTTTGAAGCCCTCGCACGTATGAAGGACTCCGACGGCACCATAATCTCCCCCGGCGAGTTCATACCCGTGGCGGAGAAGGTCGGGCTCGTTGACAAGATAGACAGCACCGTGTTCAGAAAGTCGGCAATGTTCATAGGCGACATCATCAGACGCACGGGCGCGGAGATAAACCTCAGCGTCAATGTATCGGTGCGCCACCTGATGAAGAACGACTTCATCGCCGAGGTGAGCGAGATACTTGAAACGAGCGGTATGCCGCCCGAGCAGCTTGAGATAGAGATAACGGAATCCATCATGATAGATTCGGCGGAGAAGGCGCTGCGCTGTATCAACCAGATACACAACATGGGCGTAAGGATAGCGATAGACGACTTCGGCACGGGCTATTCGGCGCTGAGCTATCTCAACACCTTCCCCTCGGACGTACTGAAGATAGACAAGTCGTTCATCGACAAGCTGAACTACAGCGAATCCTCGATCCAGTACGTCGCCGCGATAATCTCGATGGGACACATTATGGGCTTCGAGGTGGTATCGGAGGGCGTAGAGGAACAGGAGCAGCTTGACACTCTGCGAGAGATCGGCTGCGACTATATACAGGGCTTTATATGGGGCAAGCCGATGATGCCCGAGGACGCGGGCAAGCTGATCGACGCCGCCTTAAAGCAAGCATAAACAAAGACCTCCTGCGGGAGGTCTTTTTTTCTGCAATTTCTCGCGGCACGGCTGTAGGGGCGGATATTATCCGCCCGCCAATATCCCGCCCTCCCACGGCAACCGTTTGTAGGGGCGGCGTCCCGCCGCCCGCCATTCACCAACACGGCATGAAACAACGCTGTGTAGGGACGCCCACTGGGCGTCCCTACAATGAATCGCCGCAGGCGATACCGATAATTCCGCATTCCTAATTAAAATAACGCATTACGAATTGAACGGGCGGCGAAACGCCGCCTCCACACAACCCTTGCATTATCCGCAAAAATGTGGTATAATATAGCATTAACCGTTACATCGGACAGGAGGTCCCGTAAATGAGCTTCTCACCAAAAGAGATACTGAAATTCGTCGAAGAGAACGACGTGAAATTCATCAGACTTACATTCTGTGACATATTCGGCAGCCTGAAAAACGTGGCGATAATGCCGAACGAGCTGGAGCACGCCTTTTCGAGCGGCATACCGTTCGACGCATCGGGCTTTGCGGAGCACTGCTCCGACCTGCTGCTGGTGCCCGACATATCCACGCTTTCGGTGCTGCCGTGGCGCCCGAAGTCGGGGCGCGTGGTACGCTTCTTCTGCAGCCTTAAAACCATAGACGGCAGCGACTACGTCGGCGATATGCGAAGCGACCTCATCAACACGATGAACGAGCTCCGCCTCGACGGCTACACCTGTGAAATGGGGACGAAGTGCGAATTCTACCTGTTCGAGCTCGACGCAAAGGGCGAGCCGACGAAGATACCGCACGACAACGGCGGCTACCTCGACGTAGCACCGCTCGACAAGTGCGAGAACGCAAGGCGCGAGATATGCCTCTCACTGGAGGAGATGGGGCTGAGCCCGAAGAGCTCGTGCCACAAGCACGGACCCGCGCAGAACGAGATAGAGTTCCGCGAGAACGAGCCCGTGACGGCAGCGGACGATATGGCTCACTACAAGACGGTGGTAAAGTCGATAGCGGCGCAGAACGGACTATTCGCGTCGTTCATGCCGAAGCCTCTCAGCAACGAGCACGGCAGCGCGCTCAGCATATCGCTGAGCCTTAAAAAGAACGGCGAGTACATTTTCGGCGGCAAGCCCGATGAGATGTCCCGCGACGGCAAGTGCTTCATATCGGGCGTATTGAGCCGCATACGCGAGATAACGGCATTCCTCAACTCCACGACGAACTCCTACAAGCGCTTCGGCATGGGCTACGCGCCGAAGTACGTGGACTGGTCGTCCGAGAACCGCTCACAGCTTATACGCATACCGCAGGCAGTGGGCGTATCTCCGCGCATCGAGCTCCGCTCTGCGGACGCCGCGTGCAACCCCTACATCGCCTTCAAGCTGATACTTGCGGCGGGCATGGAGGGAATACGCTCGGGCGACTGCTCGCTCATGGACTGCACAATGAAGGGCGACACCCCGTCGGGCTTCGAGCGCCTGCCGATGTCGCTGGCGGAGGCGGTAGAGGTCGCGGAGAACAGCGATTTCGTAAAGCGCACCCTCCCCGCGGAGATACGCAGCAGCATACTCACGCGCCTGCACACGCAGATACAGGAGTACAGTCTCGCGAAGGACAAGGACGAATTCGAGGACAAGGCATACTTCAACTACCTGTAAACGGAGCGAAAAATGAACAGAGCGATAATAGTTTCAGCCGACCGCGATGAAGCGGCTCTCATCGAGCAGACGGCGCAGATAGAAGGTTACGGCTCGGTGGCGGTGATATCGGCGGGCAGCGAGGCGCGGAGGCTTATAGGCGGAGAATCCGAGCCTGACCTCATCGTGATATGCACGCCCTTACAGGACGAATTCGGGCAGGAGCTCGCCGAGGCAGCCGCAGAGGAGACGTCGGCGGGGATAATACTGATATGCCACGCTGAGATAGCGGACGAGCTCGCTGACAGGCTCTCGGACTACGGCGCAGCGGTGCTCGCGCGACCGATAAACCGCGAGGCACTCAGCCGCGACATACGTATGCTGAGCGCGAACCTGAGCCGAATGTCGGGACTGAAGGAGAGCCCGGAGGTGCTTGGCAGGATAGAGGAGATACGTGTGATAAACCGCGCTAAATCGGCGCTGATGAAGTATCTGAAATTCACCGAGCCGCAGGCGCACCGCTATATCGAGAAGCAGGCGATGAACAACCGTCAGACGCGGCGCGAGGTCGCAGAGCACATACTCGCACAATACGAGATGTAGGGGACGGCGTCCTCGACGTCCCACCATTATACCGCAAAATCTGCGGCAACCCGATGTAGGGGCGCACAGTGTGCGCCCGCCAACAACCCGCACAATTTGCGGCAACATCCTGTAGGGGACGCCGCCCTCGGCGTCCCGCAAACATAATGGCAAACCCGCGGCTACATCCTGTAGGGACGACCATTGGTCGTCCGCGCCTTATAGAATTGCCCACACCAACAAGGAGTTGATAACAATGAATGATCGCGACCCTCTTCGCGACAAAGCGGCCGAGCTCGTCAGGCAGCTCACCCTCGAAGAAAAGCTCGGCTTTCTGACCACCCACCACAAAGCCGTTGAACGTCTCGGGCTGGGCGAATTCCGCATAGGCACGGAGATCGCGCGCGGCTACGTCGGACGGAGCGCTGACAAGCCCTCGACCGTCCTCCCACAGCCGATAGGTCTTGCGGGAACGTTCGACAAGGAGCTGATGTACGCTCTCGGCAGCATCGCAGGCGACGAGTGCCGCGCGTACTACAACGGCGGCTCGGAGACCGACCTCTGCGTGTGGGGACCCACGGTCGATATGGAGCGCGACCCTCGCTGGGGACGCACCGAGGAGGCTTACGGCGAGGACGTCTGCCTCGCGGGCGAGATGACCGCCGCCTACACCTGCGGGCTTGCGGGCGACGACCCTAAGTACGTGAAGACCATCCCCACATTGAAGCACTTCTGCGCGAACAACAACGAGGAGAAGCGCGACAGGTGCAGCGCATTTCTGCCGCCGCGCCTGAAATACGAGTATTACTACGCCGCCTTCCGCACAGCGATAGAATTCGGCGGCGCGCGGAGCGTCATGGCGGCGTACAACGAAATAAACCGCCTCCCCGCCCTGCTGAATCCCGAGCTGCAGACCGTTCTCAAGGACAGGTGGGGACTGTGGTTCGCGGTCACGGACGGCGGTGATTTTTCGCAGACTGTCACCTCACACGGCTTTTTCGACAGGCACTCGGAGACGCTTGCCGAGGCGCTGAAGGCTGGATGTGACACGATGACGGACAGCGAAGCCCTTACCGAAAATGCCGCCCGCGAGGCGCTTTCCGCGGGACTGATGACGGAAGCCGACATCGACAGAGCCGTTGAAAACGTCCTGTACGCGCGGCTTAAGCTCGGTCAGCTCGCAGACGACTGCCCCTACGACAAGATAGGCGCGGACGTGATAGACTGCCCCGCCCACCGCGAGCTCAACCTCCGCGCCGCCCGCGAGCAGGTCGTGCTGCTCGAAAACAGCGGACTTCTCCCCGTGCGTGAAAAGCCGCGAAAAATAGCGGTCGTGGGAGCACTCGCGGACGAGAACCTGATGGACTGGTACACGGGCAATTTCCGCGGCGCGGTATCGCCCGCCGAAGGTATCCGCCGCGAATTTTCGAGCTCGGAGGTCGTCTGTGACAGTCTGTGGGACATCGTCGCCATACAGGCTGACAACGGCAGGTACCTCTCCGCGCACGAGGACGGCACGATACGCGCAGATGCCGAAGAAATAGGCGAAAACGAGCTCTTCGAGATGCAGGTCTGGGACGAGCACAGCGAGGACTTCGGCGCCCGCCGCGACTGCCAATGGACGAACTTCTTCTCGGTAAAGCACCGCCGCTTCATGCAGCTCGGCGAGGACGGCACGCTCCGCCTGAACAAGCGCACGGTCTACGACTGGTTCACGCGCGAATCCTTCGAGTACGTCAGCGACGGCGCGACGGGTCGGGAGTACCTGCGCGACCTCATGCTCGGCGGCAGAATGACGGCGGACAGCTCAGGCAAGGTCACATTTGACCCGAAAATGAACAGTCAGACCATGCATATCCACACGGTTGACAGAGCCGCAGACCGCGCGGCAAAGCTCTGCGGCGAGTGCGGCCTCATCGTGTACTTCACGGGCAACCACCCCGTACAGGTCGCGAAGGAGTGCTACGACCGCTCCACGCTCTCGCTGACGATACAGCGAGAGTGCAGGGACGTCCTCGCTGCGTCTGACAGCCTCGTCACGGTGCTGATATCGAGCTACCCCTACGCGATAACGGGCGCGAAAAACCTCATCTACACGACCCACGCGGGAGCTCACCTCGGCACGGCTGTCGCGGAAACGATAAGCGGCAGAAACGTCCCCGCGGGCAGGCTCGCGATGACGTGGTACCGCTCCGAGCTCGACCTCCCCGACATCACGGAGTACGACATCGAGCGCGGCTGCACGACGTATATGTACTTCAAGGGCGAGCCGCTGTACCCGTTCGGCTACGGGCTGTCCTACGCGAAATTCGAGTATACGGACATGGCACTCACGGGCGGGGAGACTCCCGAAGCCGTGATACACGTCCGCAGCATTTCCGACACAGACGGCGACGAGGTCGTACAGCTCTATTTCACCGTCCCCGCCTCTAAGCTGAAACGCCCCGCGAAGAAGCTTTGCGCATTCGCGAGGGTACATATCAAGGCTGGCGAAACCGCGGAGGTGAGGCTGAAAGTCCCGCGCTACATTCTCGAGGTCTACGACACCCACAGCGGAAAAATGCTCGTGGAGAGCGGCATTTACCGCTTTATGGCGGGCGGAAGCTCATCGGAGCTCCCGCTCACGTGCGAGACCGCAGTCACGGGCGAAGAGATACCTCTCCGCTCGGCTGAATTCGCGGCTGACAGCTTCGACGGCTATTTCAATATGGAGACAGCGTGGTCGAAGCGCCTTCACAGGCACTACACCCGCACGAAGGGCTGGGGCGGCACGCTCATCTACGAGGACTGCCCGTTCGCGGACAAAAAGCAGCTCATACTTACCGCTGCCGCATACATCGGAAGCGGCACTCTCCACGTCCATTTCGCGGACAAATACGCACAGGCGGAGCTCTCCCCCGCCGACGCCTTTGACGACTTCCGCGAATACGCAGTCGAGCTCCCCGGCGGCATACCCGAGAGCGGCACACTCGCCGTAAGCCTCTCAGGCGACATCAGCCTGCTCGACCTAAGGCTTGAATAAGCGGGTGATTACCATTTCTTGCGGTCGGCAGGTGCTGGGCGTTTGCGTAATTGCCCCACATCACAAACACAAATTCTGTCAGGACCGCCATTTATGGCGCTCGTCTTGGTCTTGACTGAATTTGTGTTTGTGATATAATCAGCAATTGCGAACGCCATAACCACTATACCCGAATAAACGACAAGCGCCGATAGCGTTATCGGCGCTTTTTACGATACCGAAAGAAAGGAGTGACGGCTGTGAAGAGGCTGTATTTCGCACTTGCGGCGTTTTTTTTCACGCTGACCTGCGCGGCGACGTTCGTGCTTCACTATAACGAGCACCGCGCGTACAACGTCCCCGCTCTGTCAGCGGACGCGATAGCCTGCCCCGCCGAAGCGGACAAGCTGATGATAGTCGCTCACCCCGACGACGAGACGCTGTGGGGCGGAGCGCACCTCCTCGACGGCGGCTGGCTGGTGGTATGTATCACACACGGCACGGACAGCACCCGCTCCGCCGAATTTGCCGAGGCAGTGACAGCGAGCGGCAACACGCCGCTGATGCTCGATTATCCCGACAAGGTCAACCTCCGCCGCGACGACTGGTCGCAGGTCAGCGACGGCATAGAGGCGGACATCGCCACGCTCCTGCAATACAAGGACTGGCAGACCGTCGCCACCCACAACCCCGCGGGCGAATACGGACACATCCACCACAAGCGCACGAGTGCCCTTGTGACCGACGCTTTCTCGGAGCACGGCACGGGCACGCTTTACTACTTCGCCGACTACTGCTCCGCCCGCCGACTGCCCGAGGTCGAGGACGAGCTGACGCCTATCCCCGATGACGTACTCGCCCGCAAGCGCGAGCTCTGCGGCATCTACCGCTCGCAGGAGCGCACGGTCGGCAAGCTCTCGCACATCCTCCCCTACGAGGAATGGAAGGAGGCGAAACACCCGTGAAGAGATACCGCAAGTCCGACTTTCTCGCACTCGGCGGGATAATGCTGCTCACCCTCGCGATAATGGCGAGCTGCCTCACAGGCGGGACGGTCTACGGCTCGCAGGACGACTGGGCTTCCCAGCACTATGCCATTCCCGAGTATTTCCGCACGCTGTTCTACTCCACGCACGAGCTCTTCCCGTCGTTCGCACCGAACCTCGGCGGCGGCGAGAACATCTACGCCCTCTCCTACTACGGGCTCTGCTCGCCCGTGATACTGCCCTCGTACCTGCTCCCCTTCATGCCGATGAGCAGCTATATCATGGCAACGAGCGTGCTCTCGGTGCTCATCTCCGAGGGAGCTCTGTACGCCTTTTTCCGCCGCAGGTTCACCACAGCCGTGACCGCCTGCACAACGCTGTTTTTCGCACTTTCGGTACCGCTTATCGTCAACAGCCACCGCCAGATAATGTTCACGGGATATATGCCGTTCCTGCTCATTTCCATGCTCAGCGCGGACAGCTTTTTCCGCCGCGGCAGGCGCGCCCCGCTGATACTGTCGGCGTTCCTGATGATAATGTGCAACTACTACTTCGCACTTTCGGCGCTGACCGCACTCGCCTGCTGCGGCGCATACATCGTACTCTCCGAGGACAACGCGAAGCCTCAGGCAATGGCGAAGCGCTTCCTTCCCTTCGCGGGAGCTCTCACCGTCAGCGTGCTGATGTCGGCGGTGCTGCTTCTCCCGACTGCTTATGTCCTCGCAGGCGGCAGAAGCGGCGACGCGACCGTCACTCTCTGCGACCTTCTCCCGACGGTGCGCTACGACCGCCTCACCTACTTCGGCTACACGATGGGGCTTTCCGCATTCGGCGTATTTGCGGCTATATACAGCCTTTTCCGCGGCAGGCGCGGGAGCCGCTTCATCGCAACTCTCGTCCTGCTGACGGCGACCTGCCCCGCGATGATATACCTCCTCAACGGCACACTCTACCCCGACCCGAAGGTGCTGTTCGCCTTCCTGCCGCTCGCGCTCATACCCGCCGCGGAGCTCCTCGAAGCCCTCCTCGGCAAGTCCGAAATGCGGCTGAAAGCAGCCTTCGTCGTGTTCGCAGCGAGCTCCGCTGTATCGGCAGTCTGCTGCAAGTTCAGCCCCTTCATTCTCGCCTACCTCACCGACGCGGCAATGTTCGCCCTCGGCACTCTCCTACTGCTGAAAACGCGCAGGAATGGCTTTTTCGCCCTGTTTTTCGCAGTCCCGCTGATAGCCTGCGTCTGCGGAAACAGGTACGACAAGCTGCAAACCGCCGAGAGCTTCCGCAACGTGAACTCCCCGACCGTCGCGGAGCTCGTCAATGAGGTCTCGGACGGGAAGCTCGTCCGCACGGCAATCGACACCACCCGCCTTTTCACCGTGAACAAGGTCTGCGCGCCGAGCCACTACACCGACACGATTTATTCGTCCGTCCACTCGCAGGACTACAACCGTTTCTGCCTCGCGGAGATGTACAACGAGAACGAGTACCGCAACTCCGCCCTGACGACCCGCTCACGCAATATCCTCTTCACCTGCCGCATGGGCAACAGGTACTACATCACGCGCGATGACGTCCATTTCTACGGCTTGGAGCTGATAAAACAGACCCCCGACGGCTATCGCCTCTACGAGAACAAAAACGCCTTCCCGCTCCTATGGACAGGCTCACCCGCGATGAGCCTGCGTCAGTACGAAAGTCTCGATTATCCGCAGAACATCGAGGCTCTGATGAAGTATGAGATAGTGCCCGCGGAGCTCCCCGACGCCGAATTCACGTCCACAATGACGCAGGCAGACATCGGCGACATCTTCGACCTCTCCGCCTGCGAGAACGTCAGCGGCGGCTACGAGAGCGAGCTTGCAGACGGCACACGCACGATAATCCCCGACGGCGGAGCGCTGTCCTACACGTACCGCCTGCCGGAGAGCACGCGCGGGAAGATACTGCTCATTCGCTTCCGCGTCGCCGCCCCGAAGCCGCGCAGCAGCTTCAGCTGGGAGCGCGGCGGCGACGTCAGGATACGGATAAACGGCGTAAAGAACACGCTCACGAACCCCGAATGGAAGTACCACAACAACAACGAGCAGTTCGAGTACGTCATCTCCGACCTTGCAGACGAACTCACAATTGAGCTGACGGGCGCGGAGCTCACGCTCTCGGAGCTGACCGCATACACGCTCGAACCGTCATTCCTCGACGGACTGACGGACCCCCTGACCGCATTCGAGCCCGATATGTCGCGCACGCGCGGAGACGTGATATACGGCACGCTCACAGCGGAAAAAGACGGCTTCGCGGACACCTCATTCCTATGGCACGAGGGCTATACGGTACTTATAGACGGCGAGGAAGTCGCGCCCGTGAAGACGGACACGGCATTTCTGGGCTTCCCCACCACTGCGGGCAGCCACGAGGTAGAGATACGCTTCACCGCACCGCTTCTGGGGCTCGGCAAGCTCATCTCAGCTGCGGGACTGGCGCTATTCGTCATCATTCTCCTTTGGGAACCGAAAAAGCAAAAACAAGGTGCAGCGGGGAGCCTCAGCGGGCAAGTTCGCGCCTCACTTTAAGCGGGGCGTTAGTTTTTATTCCGCGTCCCATACCGTATATCCGGATTGCAGCACTTACATATAAGAGACCCGCTCGGAACAGACTTCCAAGCGGGTTTTGTTTTTGCGATCATTAGTACCGCATCAGCCAGCGCTCCTTGATCGCTCCGATCATACCATCGTTGCTTCAAACTGTAAAGATCACGGATCTCATTATCCTTGCGATATATGTCACTTCTTACCGGATCATCATCGACGCCCTTATTGTACCTCCGATTCTATTCGGAAAGAGCCCTTGCGAGAGCATTATTCGCCGCCTCAATAATACCTTTGGAGCTGTATGTCGCTCCCGAGCAGGCATCAACGTCAGTGCTCAGACTGCGCTGTATCTGAGGGATAACATACTGCATTGCGTCGCTGAAATAGTCGGGATCGTCGTCATCGGCATAGGCTGAAAAAGCCGTGATATAGTCATTTTCAATGGTTATGGAAACGTGAACGGTACCCGAATAGCCCTCGCCCGTACCCTCGAATGTACCGTTTTTGTAGCGGTAGACAGGCTGAGCTTCGGTGATTGCCTCGGTGCTTGCAGGTTCGGTAATATCCGCGGTTGTCTCGGTTACTGTTTCGGTGACGACCTCCGTACTTTCAGGATCCGTCGTAGTTTCGGAAGCTGCTGCCGTGGCAGACGAACATAACTCTTATCATACGTTTTTTCCTCTCTGATTTGCTCTGTATTGCCGTATTTTGCGCGGTATATCGCGGCATATTTTTTCTACTACCAATTTGGCAGAATGGGGCGAAAACTACAAAACGCGGCAAGATTTTGCAAACTGCGGACGTCGTTAGTAGTAAAATAGTAGTAGAAATCGGGGTGTTTTACTACTAAGGATTTCGAGCTGATTTCTATACATAAAATCAGTTAATTTAAATTATTCTCTTTCCTCCAAAGGCGTGAATAGTCCGCGTTCCCTTAGTAACCCGACCGTGATGCGGAGTACCTTTCGGAATCAATAATTCATCGCCTGAATGAAGAATATGCTCTTCGTCATTAAATATCTCTACATATTCACCTGACACACAGAACACATATTCATCAAATTCATGTATGTTTTCTTTGGATTCTCTATCTGAATAATAAGTCCAGAAGCAAATCTGACTGCCATCTTTTCCTTCATAATAATATCCGTCAATATCAGGTGTGTTTTGCTGACTACTATCAATATGGTTCAATTGGTTTTTCATAAACAGCGGAAAGTCTTTCATAAAACGCCTCCTGAAGAATCATATCTCGCTCTTTTTCGTACCACTCCATTATACCATAATCTTTCCAGTTCATCAAGTCAAAACGGGCAAAAAAATAACGGCTCACCGAAGTGAGCCGCAGCCGGAAGCATCATACTACTTCATGCGTCGGTTATTTACGATGTTTTCTTTTGTTTTCATATTTACCGGATGTTTTCTTCGTTTTCCTTTTCGATTCCGGTTTTCTGCTGACCAGCTTAGTCAGATATGCTTCGGCTTTTATGTCGCTGTCAAATTTCGCAACGACCTCAGACTTTCCTCTGCACGAAAACCACACGATTCCGTTATCCACATAATATTGGCATTCCGTATCCACTTCATAGTGTTTCATATTCTGACCTCCTGTCGTCTGGAAAAACCATGTACTGTGAATGATTGCGTTATATCCATTATACCATAATCCTTCCATTTCATCAAGTCAATACGGGCAAAAAAATAGCGGCTCACCGAAGTGAGCCGCAAGTGCATCAGATCAGTGATAGTAACAGTGTATTTGCCCGCCTTTGCGTTCGTGTAGCTTATCTCGGAATCTGTTGCGGTGAAGCCCTCGCCGACTGAGATATTCTTCTTATAGTCATCGGGGAAGCCTGTAAGCGTGAGAGCGGTTTTGCCCGTTCCCGCGGTCGAATCCTCTGCCTTGACCTCGCCCGCAAACTTGACGGGAAGATATTTCTCACCGATGTCAACGGTGGTGTAGCCGTCGAGGGTAATAAAGGTCACGGAAGTGACAGTCTTGCCCATCGAGCTCTTGTAGTTGTCGAATTTCAGCTCATTGCCGTGACCTTCCTTGGTCGTGATACCCGCCGACCACGAAAGCTGTCCCGCACGCCAGATGTTCTCGAGGTGACGGAGAGCATACCTGTCGCCCTCCTTCGTGTTCACGATAACGCCGTAGAGGTCAGTCTCCTCGGGATAGCCCTTGACGTTGAGCTGATAATCGCCGTATCTTGTGGAAGTGGATACCTCTGCCGAGCCGCTGACATTCTGCTCACCGTTTGTGTCGATGAGCTTTGAAACTGTCAGCTTATCGCCCGAAACTGCGACTTCCTTGTACGCGGCAGGCTTGCTGTCGAGCTTTGTAAAGCCGTACTTTTCGAGCTTGTCAGCGTCTGCGGAATCGACCTCAACAGGGAATGTCACGCCGAGGATAGTTCCGTTACCGTCGTTGTATGTGCCCGCAACGAGCTTGCCGGGCTCGTTCATAGCCCACTTGCTCGTTGTCGCAGACGAAACAGCGTCAACCTCATAAGCACTTCCGATCTCAGCCGCATAGAAATCAGCATAAGGGATATTCATCGTGCCGTAGACCTTATCGCCGTCAGCCGCACTGACAGGCAGCGAAGCAGTGGTAAGTGCAGCGAGCGCCGCTGCGCTTATAAGTGAAATTGTCTTTTTCATAGTTCCTCCTTACGCAAGCTGCGCCGCAAGCTCTTTCAGCTTTGCAAGGTCATCATCGGAAGCCGCCTCGTTTACGATAAAGCCCTCGTCGCCGATGAGCTCCGCACCTGCCGCCTTTGTGCGGTCGTACCAGTTACGCATCCACTCGCCGTCGCCCCAGCCGTAAGAGCCGAAGAGAAGCACCTTTTTGCCGCTGAGCGAGCCTTCGATATCCGTGAAGAACGGCTCGAACTCGTCCTCTTCGAGCACCTCAGCGCCCATTGCGGGGCAGCCGAATGCGAACGCATCGTAGTCGTCGACGTTTCCGCCGAACTCCGATACTGCGAAAAGCTCTGCGTTTGCAGCCTCGGCAGCCGCCTTGGCCATAGCCTCGGTGTTGCCTGTGCCGCTCCAATAAATTACTGCTGTTTTCATATATTTTCCTCCTTGGAAACAGCCTGAAACAAGTCCAGACCTGATTTTATTCTATCGAACAGGGTATCCCTGCAACGATCGTAAGTTTTAAATGTCTGCCGTGCCTTTTCGGCGTTTTAATAGACCTTCCAGTAACCGCAAAGCAGACAGTTTTTGCCGCTGTTACTGATAAATCCCCGTATATCCTCAACAGGATAGCCGAGAAAAGCCCCTATCTCGTGCGGAAAGCTGCCGCAGCTCATACGGCAGCTCAGCCTGCGGAGCTTTTGTTCAGGGCTCATATCGCAGGTATAGCCGTACTCCGAAAGGAATTGCTTCACCTGCGGCATACCGAGCCATGCAGTCAGCATTTTCTCGTTGTAGATGTATACAAGTGTGCGCTTGCGGCACTTGCACAGCTGTATTGCCGTAAGTCCGCAGTCAGAGAGCTTATCCGCAAATTCGTGCAGATATTCCGACATTGTACCCTCGCACATATCAAACGAAATAAGGTTCGCGCACTTCACTCCGAGCAGCGTCGGAGCGCCGTGGAAGGCAAGCACGCCGTCAATGCTTTTGCGTTCAACTTCGGACATATTTTCTCCTTTTGATATCGGTGAGAAGCTGCTTCAGCGCGCTTACACTGGAGCTGTGAACGTGCTCCACAGGCACGCCCCTTTTCTCGGAGCTTTTCTTGACAGCTCCCAGCATTTTATGAGAACAGGTCCCCGTGAAAACGACCATAAGATCGGGAGTACCGAGCTTGCTCTCGAAGTCGGCGGGCATTTGAGTGAATACCTTCGACTTGTGGTTGAACGATTTGCAGATATCCTGATAACGAGTTGCCATGCGGTCATTGCCGCCAACTATCACTATGCTCATAATTCCTCCTTTTGCATTAGCGAATGCTAACAAATGCATTTTCGTAGGGGGCGATGCCCACATCGCCCCTCTATCATTTTATTTGCGGCATTTCCCGTGCATTGCACAGTGCTCGCAGCCGCAGCCGCAGGAACCCTTGCCGCTTTTCTTATCCTTTACCATTTTGACTATTATCGCCGTAACTATGCCAATGAGTATCAGCGACACGATGATGGTCCCGAGATTTGCTGTCAGCCATGCGAGCATATTACCACTCCTTTACGCCTTTGAAGTCTTGACTTTGCCTGTGAATTTCTGAGCTTCCTTATACTTCTTGACAAAGAGCATATAGCACATAAACGCCAGTATCGCAGCCGCCGCGATAACGCCGATGATATTGGATTCGCCTGTGAAAAGTCCGCCGAACTGAGTTATCATAAGCGCGATAGCATAAGCAAATCCGCACTGATAAGCGATAGCGAAAGCAGTCCACTTCGCGTTGTTCATCTCGCGCTTGATAGCTCCGATAGCCGCAAAGCAGGGAGCACAGAGCAGGTTGAACACGAGGAACGAAAAGCCTGTGATTCCGGTGAATTTTTCAGCAAGAGTCTGCCATACAGTTCCTTCTCCGCCGCCGTAGAGAACGCCCATAGTACCTACGATGTTCTCCTTCGCGACAAGTCCCGTGATAGACGCAACAGCTGCCTGCCAGTTGCCCCAGCCGAGAGGAGCGAATATCCATGCGATAAGCGAGCCGAAGCCTGCAAGGAGCGAGCTGTCGAGCTGATCCTCCTCAAGCATTGTGAAGCTGCCGTCAACTGTTCCGAAACGCGACAGGAACCAGATAACGATAGTTGAAAGCAGGATTATCGAGCCCGCCTTCTTGATGAACGACCAGCCGCGCTCCCACATTGAGCGGAGCACATTGCTGAGTGTCGGCATATGGTAAGCGGGGAGCTCCATAACGAAGGGAGCGGGGTCGCCCGCGAACATTACCGTCTTTTTGAGCATGATACCCGATACGATTATAGCAGCCATACCAATGAAGTATGCGGACACCGATATTATCCATGAGCCGCTGAAAATAGCGCCTGCTATCATTGCGATAAACGGTAATTTCGCACCGCAGGGAATGAATGTGGTCGTCATGATAGTCATACGTCTGTCGCGCTCGTTCTCGATAGTACGGCTTGCCATGATACCGGGAACTCCGCAGCCTACGCCGACAAGCATAGGTATGAACGACTTGCCCGAAAGACCGAACTTGCGGAACACACGGTCAAGGACGAATGCGATACGCGCCATATATCCGCAGGCTTCAAGAGCCGCAAGCAGGAAGAACAGCACCAGCATCTGCGGAACGAAGCCGAGAACAGCTCCCACACCCGCAACGATACCGTCAAGGATAAGACCCTTCAGCCAGTCAGCCGCGCCGACCTTATCAAGTCCGCTCTCGATAATAGCGGGGATACTCGGCACAAACACGCCGTAGTCCGCAGGAGCGGGCTCTTCGCCGATACGCTCGACAGTTGCAAGCGCCTCGTTGTAATCCTCGATAGTTGCAGTTTCGTCTGTTGTTTCGAGGGTTTCCTCGTCCTCGACAGAGTATGTGAACTCACCCTCGGGAGCTGCGCCGTTTTCCTCAACGTAAGCGTCATAGCCGTCGATTATCTGCTGAGCGCCCGCGTATTCGTCAGCGATCTCGCTGTAGTCCGACGAGCCGATACCGAGCAGGTGGAAGCCGTCGCCGAAGAGATTATCGTTCGTCCAGTCGGTAGCCCAAGCTCCCGGACCCTTCATCGCGATGAGATAGACGAGCGTCATAATAACAGCGAAAACCGGCAGTCCCAGCCAGCGGTTGGTGACGATCTTATCAATTTTATCGGACGACGTGAGCTTGCCCGCGCTTTTCTTCTTGTAGCAAGCCTTGATAACGTCGGCTATGTAGATGTAGCGCTCGTTTGTGATGATACTCTCGGCATCATCGTCGAGCTCCTTCTCGGCGGCGCAGATGTCCTCCTCGATGTGAGCCTTTACCTTTTCGGAGATATTGAGCTGCTCCATTACCTTGTCATCGCGCTCGAAGATTTTCAGAGCGTACCAGCGCTGCTGCTCCTCGGGCATATCGTGCACTGCCGCCTCCTCGATGTGAGCGATAGCGTGCTCGACAGGTCCGCTGAACGTATGCTGGGGAATAGTCTTGCTGTTCTTGGCTGCCGAAATAGCAGCCTCCGCAGCCTCGTCAATGCCCGTTCCTTTCAGCGCGGATATCTCGACTATTTTGCAGCCGAGCTGACGCGAGAGCTCGGAAATGTTTATCTTGTCGCCGTTCTTCTTGACAACGTCCATCATATTTACGGCAACGACAACAGGAATACCGAGCTCCACAAGCTGAGTAGTGAGGTAGAGGTTGCGTTCGAGGTTAGTGCCGTCGATGATGTTCAGTATCGCATCGGGGCGCTCGCCGATGAGGTAATTTCTGGCAACAACTTCTTCAAGTGTGTACGGCGACAGCGAATAGATACCGGGCAGGTCGGTGATGATGACATCGCTGTGCTTTTTGAGCTTGCCCTCCTTCTTCTCAACAGTAACACCGGGCCAGTTTCCGACGAACTGATTAGCACCTGTCAGCGCATTGAACAGCGTAGTCTTGCCGCAGTTCGGGTTGCCTGCAAGGGCAATACGAATACTCATATTATATTCTTCCTTTCAATTCGATAGTATCAACTAACTATTATTCAATAAAAAAGAGGACTTTCAATTGACCTCCACCATTTCAGCATCAGCCTTGCGTATGGACAGCTCATATCCGCGCACAGTAACCTCGATAGGATCGCCCAGCGGAGCAACCTTGCGGACAGTTACTTCTGCCCCCTTGGTTATTCCCATGTCCATGATACGGCGCCTTACCGCACCCTCGCCGTGGACCTTTACTATCTTTACGGTCTTGCCGATAGCCGTTTCTCTCAATGTTTTCATCTTCTCCACCTCACACCATAATTTTTCTTGCGAGCTCTTCGCTTATCGCAACACGCGATTCCTTGACCTTCACGATCACATTTTCGCCGAGCCTTGAAACCAGGCTCACAGTTCCGCCGACGTGAAATCCGAGGTCTTCAAGGTGCTTCTTGACTTCGGGATTTCCGCCTATTTTGCGGATAACGCATTCCTTCTCCTGCTCTGCCATACTGAGCGGCATCATTACAACACTTCCGTTCCGAAATATTTGTTAGCACTTTATAACGATTTAAGAATATCACTTGCGGACTGATTTGTCAATCAAAAAGCATGAAGTTTGTATGCAATAACAAATTATTTGCATCCTCTAACAGATTTTTGTTAGTAGGCACAAATCTTTGCTGAAATGATTGGCATCAATCATGAGCAATGTTATGATCTTGGCGTTAGCTACTTCTAATAAACAGATTATTATGCAGGCTCCTTTCGGTTTTGCGGGAGAAGTGCGACTCCCCCGATCATGCATACAATGAGCCTGCACCGTCAATAATGTGCTTGCCACATTAAATATACCTGAGGAGAAATATTATGGACTATTTATAAATCGAAAAGGTTGTCGGACGTGAGATACTTGACTCACGCGGAAATCCTAATGCTCGTCTCAAACGTATTCTCGGACAGGCGCACGGAATACTCCGATAAGATAAAAGCGATAGGCGGCTTTTGCGGGCGGAGTTCTCTTTGGAACAGCAGGTATCAGAGTGCTTTCGAGCAAGGACGCGAAGAAGTGCTACACTCCCCGAGGACAAGGCTGCATTCATACGCGCCGAGCACGAGGCGGGTCGCAGGGTCGTAATGATAGGCGACGGCGTGAACGATTCGCCTGCACTGAGCGAAGCCGACGCAGGCATCGCCATAAGCTCGGGAGCAGCGATTGCCCGTGAAATAGCGGATATAACAATATCAGCCGACGACCTGTATGCCCTTGTGGAGCTGAAACATCTGAGCAACGCACTGATGAAGCGTATCGACCGGAACTACAGAACCATAATAGGCTTTAACAGCGGACTTATCGGACTTGGAGTGCTCGGAGCGCTTCCGCCTGCCACATCAGCGCTGCTCCATAATGCTTCGACGCTGGCAATAGGACTTCGCAGCATGACAGAATTGAAAAGGGAAACAGATAAGAAATAGCTTTTGACAGCAGGCATATTGGCGAATCGGCTGTATGCCTGCATTTTTATGTAAAGTGTACCGCTCAGAAGAGTATTCGTTTTGAAGCATTCGGAACAAATCGGAGCGATAAATGTAGCAGCCGTAGAATTCAGAGATGTAGTGAAGCTCTATGGTAGTGGACGGCATCCCGGCATCCCATTCAAAATCATCGCCGAAGGCAATACAAATAATTCCGGATTATCAATTACGCTCCGCCGCATAATCCTCCCAAATTCCGCACATACTACCGCCAAAGGAGATGATGGAATGAACATTACCCCGCAGGTATACGGCGAGATGAGCAGGAGCGCATCTCCGCGCTCTAACGCGAAGGTGAACACGGCAGTGGCGTTCATCACGGGCGGAGCAATATGCGCCGTCGGACAGATCATCCGAATGTTCGCGGAGGCGGCAGGCGCAGACGCAGAAACGGCTTCCCTGTGGACTTCGATAACGCTCATCGTCGCGAGCTCTCTTCTCACAGGCTTAGGCTGGTACCAGCGCCTCGCGAAGCACGCAGGAGCGGGCACGCTCGTCCCGATAACGGGCTTCTCGAACGCGATAAGCTCCTCGGCTATCGAGGCTCGCTCGGAGGGCCTCGTCCTCGGCGTGGGCACGAAAATTTTCACTATCGCAGGACCCGTTATCCTCTACGGCTCGGCGGCGGCGTTCGTGTACGGACTGCTTTACTACATCGTCACCCGCTGACCCTCTCGCAGACGGAGACGACAAACTCCCCGCCGCGCAGGATATACTGGCGGAAGCGCCAGCCCTGCTCGGTGCAGGAGATGCCCCCGTCCCCGAAGCTGAACCCTACGGTATTCATCGGGTAGGCGAGCCCCCTGCCGACAGACTTGACGAAGGCTTCCTTGAGCGTCCATATTCGGAAGAAGAGGAGCCCACGCCTGCCCTCGGGCTCAGCTTCAAGCAAAGCCTGCTCCTCGGCGGTGAACACCCTCCGCGCTACCTTGGGACGCCACTCCCTCACTTTCTCGCAGTCGATACCGCACTCGCTATCGGACACGATACAGGCGGCGATACCGTCAGCGTGCGAGAGGTTGAAGCGCACATCGGGACGCTCCGCAAGAAAGGGCTTGCCGTGCTCCCCGAACGCGAGCATATCCTCGCAATAGGCTATATTATAAGGTTTCAGGCACTCCCCGAGCAGCCTGTGCGCGTGGGAGTGCTGCATTTTTTTTTCGAGCTGTATAATTGAGATCATCAGCATAAACATCACCGCTCATATTATACCACATTCACATCGGACAAGCAATATGATTACAAATGTAACCGCGAAAGTGACATAAGACAGCTTACAATTTCCCCGCGCACGTGGTATGATATAGTCAGCAAGGGAGATGATGATATGAACAGAAGGATGCCTCAGCAGATGAAGATAGCCTATGCTCTCGTACTTCTGCCCGCGGCGGTGCTTGTCCTGTGGTGCATATATGCCGCATTTTTCGGCTATAACTACGACTTCATATCCGGTCTCGGCAGCGGCGAGCTCTCATACGGCTTCGACGGCATATCGGAGGTACTCGACGCTTTTTCGGTATGCTTCGTCTTAACACCGATAATGTGGATAGCGGCGATAATATGGATAATTACGAACCTCCACCTCATCGCCCGCGGCATAGCCTACATAAAGACGCGCGATTTCGATATGTCCCAGCCCGCACAGGACATCTTCATCGCAGCAGCAACACTGATGGACATGATGTTTCTCTTCGGCATAATAAGGATGCTTTGAGTTGAGCCCGATAAAGGAGATGTTACTATGAAAAAG
>CAMHBN010000001.1 GCA_946183385.1 uncultured Ruminococcus sp. | reverse complement strand
ATTAATGTCTGCTCAACAACTCAAAAATGCCTTTATATAGCTTTTAAAAGGCATTTTTGAGTTGTCAAAGTGCAAGAAAAAATAATTTTTCTTGCACTTTGTTTTGCCCTTTAGGGCAAAATGAGCTTGACATCAATTAATGTGATGCGCAAATTCCATATATTATCAAAGAATTTGCGCACCCCGAACGAAGTTCGGGGCAATAACCGCCTAACGGCGGTTATTGAGTACACATTAATTATATTATACCATTGAAGTGCGGTTTTGTCAATCGGAGACAGTCCGATCCGCACAATTCCTCACACTAACTGAACTATCATAACTATGAGGAGATATGTGCAGTAAAATGAGCCCAGCACCAGTACGCCTGCGGTTATCTTGCCCGCTACAGTAGCAGGCGAGCTGCCGACGCCGTTCTTTTTGAGGTGTATGATGACGCACACAAGGGCTATGACATTGTATATGCCTATGATAAGCCAGTATATGCTCATTTTGGTGCTGAGCAGGTCTATGTAGTATGAGCTGTGTACTGCTCTGTAGTCAATACCCGTGAAGGTCTCCCGAACCTTTTTGCTTGTGCTTTTTACGTTGCCCTTTATCCTTATCCCTGTGATATTGGAATAGTCCTCGCTGCTGAAGTTTTTGCCGAAGTCCTTGTCTGCACGTACAAGAACACCGCTCTGCATATCCTCCGACATTACGAGGTAGTAGTATTCGTTTATCAGCGGGATAAAGCTGAGCTTGTGTGAATACTCGAAATTCGGGTGATTTGCACCGTAGGCGGGAACTCCGCTGACGCATTTTCCTGATTTCGGACCTGTTGCCAGAGCGTCGTCAAGGGACATTTCAGCCTTGAAAAAGCCCGATATTCCCATAAAAAGTCCAAGTGCCGCAAGAATCGCCAGTACGATGATCGCAGCAGCAGGTGACGGCTGTTTTCTGCCGCCTGAAAAATCTGTGAGGCTCATAATAATTCTCCTTAGTATAGTATCCGCAGGTCATTTTGATTTTGCGGGGTGCATAACACGGTTTAATGATACCACAATTGCCGAAAAATGTCAATATTTTGCGATAAAGCCTGTAGGGGCGGCGTTCCGCCGCCCGCCAATATACCGCCGCACCACATTCAACCGAATGTAGGGGCTGATGCCCACATCAGCCCGACATTATCGGCGGGTCGATGAAGGCATCGACCCCTACAGCCGCAAAAAAGCAGGCGGCTCAGATGAACCGCCTGCAAGTGTGCTATTGTGTGAGGAAATCCTTCAGCGACTTCTTGCCGCCCGTGGACAGGTACGAGTAGTATTTGAGGACTACCGATGCATCCTTGGAGTTTATCGCTCCGTCGCCGTTTACATCGGCGGCAAGCTTCTGCGACTCGGTCAGCTTGGGGACATTTCCCGTTGAATAAGCGGCATAGGCTTTGAGGATGTCCGTTGCGTCCTTGGAGTTTATCGCCCCGTCGCGGTTTACGTCGCCGAGGTCATAGTCGGCGGGCTTGACGGGCGCAGTCGTAGACACCGGAGTAGTCGTGGTCGTTACAGCCGTTGTCGCGGTCGTGGTCTTTGCGGTGGTCGTTGCCTTGGAGGACGTAGTCGGAACAGGCTTCTCATTTACGTAGACCTTTATCTTCGTATTCGTGGAGACGTAGTTGTTGAGGCGGCTGATGTAGCTTCCGAAGGTGATGATTATGTCACGTTCGCCCGCGATATTGCTGTTGAAGCCCATGTAGTTGAACAGGTCGGGGCGCTCCGAAACTACGTAGGGCTTGCCGCCGTTCTCCTCGACTTCATTGCCGTACTGGTCCCACGACCAGACCTTTATCGTCAGCCCCTTCAGGTCGAGCTGCTCGCCCCATTCATATACCGTCTTGGTGGGGTAGCTTATCACCTGTATCCGCACGCCGCACTGAGTCGTCGTAGCGGGACGGGTCGTGGTGGTGGTAGTTGTCGTCGTGGTCTTCGTAGTTGTGGTGGTGGTGGTAGTCGTAGTGGTAGTGGTGGTGGGAGGAGCGGTCGTACCCTGTGTTTTCGTTGTCTGGGTCGCGGAAGCGGGTTTAGTGGCAGTAGTCGTAGTTGTTGTTGTAGTCGTAGTCGTTGTTGTGGTGGTAGTCGTGGTAGTTGTTGTCGAAGTGGTAGTCGGAGCAATGACATACACCGAGAATGTCTCGCTGTCCGTCAGCAGCTTATTCTCCGAGTTGTACTTCCTGAAGGTAACTGTTATGATATGCTCGCCCGGAGCCGAGCTGTCAAAGCCCGTTACCTCGAACAGCGAGGCGTGGTCGGACACGCTGTATGCGTTGCCGTAGTTGTCGGCGTGCTCGTCGCCGTATCCGTCAACTACCCACGTCTTGACCGCAAGTCCTGCTATATCGAGCTTCTCGCCGATATCATAGACGGTCTTGGTCGGATAGCTCACTATCTTGATGCGGACGCTCCTGTCAACGGGTATCGTCGTTGTGGTGGTCTCGGTCGCAGACGTAACAGGCGCCTCGGTAGTGGTCGCGGGCTTTGCGATGAAGGATATCTTCACCTTTTCGCCTATAACGCTGTCCTTCTCGCGAATGGTGAGATTCGCCGTACCCTCGGACAGGGCGGTGATGTAGATTATGCCGCGCGACTCGTTGTATTTGTACGAAACGTTGTCGGACATATCCGTCACGTAAACGCCCGAGCACTTGTACGTTTCGGAATTGTACACGTATATCGCTCTCTGCTCACCGACATACAGCGGAGATTCATCATAGTCGAGGATGGTGTAGCTGTCCTGCTTGACGGTCGTGGTCGTGGGCTGAGTTGTCGTGGTCGCGGTGGTAGTTGTTGTGGTGGTGGTAGTGGTTGTTGTCGTGGTGGTTGTTGTTGCGGTCGTGGTAGTGGTGGTAGTCGTGGTCTCGGTCGCCGATGCAGTAGTTGCGGGCGGCTCGCCGAGCGACTCGAATTTATAGCCGTACCTGCTCGCGAACTGAGATGCGGTTGAGCCCGAATAGCCCCTTATCGTGCCCCTGTATGTATAGTCGTCATCGAAGGCATTGCATATAGTATAGTTGTTGCCCATGATGTTGCACTTGGGGTTCTCGAAGGTTATGGTCGCCATGGACGTCGTGTAGAAGAAGCAGAAAAGACCGATGCTCTCGCAGTTCTTGGGTATCACGATGGAATCGAGCCCCGTGTTCTGGAAGGCGCGCTGACCTATCGACGTGAGCGAATCGGGAAGCTGTATATTCTTCAGATAAAAGCAGCGGTAGAAGCCGTAATCGGGTATTGCCTTCAAGCCCTCCGGCAGTGTTACCGACGTCACGGCACAGTAGTCAAAGGCGTGCGAAGTTATCGCCGTTACTCCGGACGGTACCGAGAAAGCGCCGTCCTTTCCGGGAGGACAGGCTATGAGGGTAGACATATCCTTGCTGTAGAGCACGCCGTCCTTACTTGCGAAATAGGGGTTGTTCGGCGAAACGGTTATGCTTTGCAGAGACGAGAACTTGTCGCCCTCCATGTATTTGCCGTCCTCATAATCGACGGTGTTAAGCGCCTCGTTCGGTATGTTCTTGACGGTGGACGGCAGCGACAGCGAGGTCATCCTATCCTGTCCCTTGAACACATTCGGGTAAATGGTCAGAACGGGGAGACCGTCTATGGTCTCGGGGACGGTGACCGCTCCGACGAGCGAGCCCGTTGTGCCGCTGATGACGGTATAGGTCGAATAATTCCTGTAGTTGAAGTTGCCGAAGGTGCCCTGAGTGTATTCATCCGCGGCATAAGCCGTGGCGGGCTTATACTCGTTATGCGAGATATTGAACGAGAGCGAACACAGCCCCATCATTCCCGCGAGGGCTATCGCGATAAGTTTTTTCATACCAAACACATCCTTATATATCGGCGCCTGCATATTCCCCTTTGCAGACTGCCGTGAATTGGTGCGGCTAATATCTCTCTGCTGCACCTTAAGAATTTTTCCCTATTATATATATTATCACATCCTGTATTATTTTACAAGAGCTTTTTGTGAATTTGCAAAAAATTAACAGGGATATGTGACTGCGAATATTATGAATTACCCAAACATTTTCAGGTGCGGTAGCATATAATGTACAGCGGCTGTATAAATCCATACTCAAGTGGGATAATATAGTCAGCACAGTGCAGGCTTTGCGCGGTGCTGACTATACGCAGAAAACCAAATCTTTTCACAGGAGATAAATGCTATGTCAGTTAAAAGAGGAGAAATATACTACGCCGACCTCAGCCCTGTTGTCGGCTCGGAGCAGGGCGGTATCAGACCCGTACTTATAGTCCAGAACGATGTCGGCAACCGCCACAGCCCCACGGTCATCGCGGCGGCTATCACGAGCCAGCGCGACAAGAACCGCCTGCCCACCCATATTGAGGTGCAGGCTGAGAAGTGCGGACTTGCCAAGGACAGCATCGTCCTGCTCGAGCAGGTGCGCACCATAGATAAGAAGCGGCTCAAGGACAAGATGGGCGAGCTCGACCTCAACTCGATGGATAAGGTCAACACCGCCCTCTCGATAAGCTTCGGGCTCGAAATATGACACCCTTCCGCGCGGATTGACAAATCCGCGCGGTTGTGTTATAATAAGATTAATATTTTACCAAGAAAGGTGAGTTAAATTGGATAACAACGAACACATAAACACGGTTCAGACCGCTCCGCCGCCGAATGCGCTGACCCCCGAGGTCGCCGAGCGCAAGAGCTTCAAGGGCAAGGTCGAGTATATGGGCGGCGGACTGCTGATATATACGTGCATCTTCTACGGTGCGTTCTTCGCGGTCATGTTCGCAAACTTCATATACTATACGGTAAAAACAATGGGCGACAAAGCGGAATACGACAGGCTCATACAGGAATACAGTGATACCCTGACCGAGCACGCAGGCGGACTGATAGCAGGCGTTATTATCGGCGTCATATTCCTGACGCTGTTCTTCATCAAGGCTCTGCCGCTGAAAAAGATATTCGAGCCCCACAGAAAAATGACATTCGGCAAGCTCGTAATGCTGGTGTGCGTACTTATGTGCTGTCAGCTGCCGTTCTATTTCATGGATCTGGGCGTTGAGTGGCTGCTCAATCAGGTCGGGCTGACGCTTCAGCAGGCGATAGAGTCGTCGCAATCGGGAAGCACCACGATATCCATGTTCCTCTATGCGAGCTTTTTGGGTCCGATAGCCGAGGAGATAGTCTACCGCGGCTTCGTTATGCATACCTTCGAGAGGGCGGGCTGCGGAAAATTCTGCGCGATACTGTCCTCTGCGATACTATTCGGCATTATGCACGCCAATCCCACGCAGTCCGTTTTCGCGGTATACGTCGGCGTTATCTTCGGCTACGCGGCTATGGAATACGGCTTGGTCTGGTCGATAGCCCTCCACATCATCAACAACTTCCTGTTCGGCGACGCGCTGACCTTCCTCGTAAACAAGCTCCCCGAAACAGCGGGAGCGATAGTCGAGTACGCTGTGCTCGGAGTGATGTTCGTGGCGGGTATCGTGTTCCTCATCATCAAGAGAAAGCACGCTGTATCCTATGTCCGCGAGAACAACCCGCCCGCCAAGCACTACGGCTGGATATTCTCCTGCATCACCATTCTCGTCTTCCTCGTGATGAATGTGATCTTTGCTGCGCTTGCGTTCCAGGAATTCGAGGGATGAATAATAGCCTCCGTCTGTGGGATAATATCCCCGAACGGAGGTTTTTTCTATGGCTGAGTATCTTTCACGGGGAGCGTTCAGGCTCGGCGCTCCCGTCCGTATAGAGAGCCACGCCGCTGTCGTCGGCGATAAGGAGGGGCGCGGTCCGCTCGGTAAGTGCTTCGACGAGATAATAAGCGACAGCCACTTCGGGCGCAGTACGTGGGAGCAGGCGGAGAGCCGCTTTCAGCTCGAAGCCGTAAGCCTCGCCGTCAAGAAGGCGGGGCTCGTCAAGGAGGATATAGACTCGGTATGCGCGGGCGACCTCATCAACCAGTGCACGGGCTCGTCCTACGGGCTGCGGGAGCTCGGCATACCCTTCCTCGGCATTTACGGCGCGTGCTCGACTATGGCGGAGGGTATGCTCCTCTCGTCCGTGCTCGTGGACAACGGCGTCTCCAAGCGCGCCGCTGCCGTCACCTCGTCGCATTTTTCCACGGCGGAAAGGCAGTTCCGTGCGCCGCTCTCATACGGCGGACAGCGCACTCCCACCTCGCAGTGGACGTGTACCGCCTCGGGAGCTGTCATACTCTCCCGCGGCAAGGGCAGGGCGGCTGTCGTGGGAGGCTGCATCGGGCGCATTGCCGACATGGGCATAAGCGACATCACCAATATGGGCAGCGCTATGGCTCCCGCCGCTGCGACAACGATAATGCGCTACCTCGAGGCGACGGGGACGGCTCCCGCGGACTATGACTACATCGTCACGGGCGACCTCGGCACCGTCGGGAGCAGGCTCGTCAAAGAGTTCATGCAGAAGCAGGGCGTCGATATCACCAAGCAGCACCGCGACTGCGGCGAGCTCATCTTCGACAGCGACAGGCAGGATACCCACTGCGGCGGCTCGGGGTGCGGGTGCAGCGCGAGCGTGCTGTGCGGGCTCTTCCTGCCGATGATAGAGGAGGGCAGGATAGGAAATATGCTCTTCGCGGCAACGGGTGCGCTGATGTCCACGATGTCGCTGCAGCAGGGAGAGAGTATCCCCGCCATTGCCCACCTCGTCCACATTCAGCGTGTAAAGGAGTAACTATGACCGAAATTATCAAGGCTTTTCTCGTCGGCGGAGCTATCTGCGCCGTCGGACAGCTTCTCATCGACTTCACCAAGCTCACGCCCGCACGCATTCTCACGGGCTATGTCGTCGCGGGAGTCGTGCTCTCGGCGCTCGGGCTGTACCGTCCGCTCGCCGATTTCGCGGGCGCGGGAGCGTCCGTGCCGCTGACGGGCTTCGGACACGCCCTCGCCGAGGGTATGAAAAAAGCCGTTGACGAGAACGGCTTCGCGGGCGTATTCACGGGCGAGCTCACCGCCGCCGCAGGTGGCATTGCCGCGGCTCTCCTCGCGGGACTGGCGGCTTCCCTCGTGTTCAGGCAGAGGGATAAGGTGTAGGGGCACACATTGTGCGCCCGTATAATTCGGAATTAGGAAATCGGAATTCGGAATTGTATGTATCGCCTGCGGCGATGATTTGTAGGGACGACCACTGGTCGTCCGCGCGTATATTGAGAAGTTGCGGACGCGCAATGCGCGTCCCTACAGTTCGCTTCAGGTAATTTGTCGTTATGTTCACGGGCGGCGGTACGCCGCCCCTACATAGTGAATCGGTTCTGCACATACAAAAAGCCGCCGTTTTGATAACGGCGGCTTTCTGCTGTCAGAGTGTATTTTACTTTCCTGTAAGTCGTTTGATGATGTAACGTCCGCTGAGCTTGTCGCTCTTGCCGATGTTGTATACGTGCTCCTCGTAGACCTTCTGTATCTTCTCTGCGTATTCCTCTCGCTTTGCGAGCATATCCGCTATTACACCGTTGGCCTTTTCAAGCTCGTCGGGCTTCACCACAGCGCCGACCTCCGTCCTCAGTGTGAGATTCATCGGCTCCATTCCGAGCTTGTCGTACTCGTTGTTCATCACCTTCATAGGCGTGTCGATGAACAGCACGGGACGCTTCGTTACAAATGCGAACTCCCACGCGATATCGCTCCAGTCAGTGATGAGTATATCCGATTCCATAACAGGATTGTTCGAGGAGAAATCGGTCTGTACCGTGATATTGCCGTTGTCCCTGAACTTGTCCTTGAGCTCCTCGAACTTCTCGGGCTCGTGGCGCACCTGCTGGGGATGCGGGCGGAGGATTATCTCGTAGTCTGTCTTGCCGAGCTCGGCAAGGAGTCCGTCTATGCACAGGTCGATGATGTTGTCCGCCTGCCACGACGGAGCTATCAGTATCTTCGGAACCTTGTTGGGCTCGTGCTCGGAGCTGTTGTAGGTCGCGAGCATATCGTCCATAAGCGGGTAGCCTGTCTCGACGAGGCGCTTCTTCTGAGTATTGTAGACGTCCTCGGAGGCGCGTATCTCGTTGAACTGGTCAACGCTCGGGACAAGTATCGTATCGAACCAGTCGAGCGCACCCTTTCGGAATGTGGCAAGACTGCCTATACCGTGGCTGGCGAAAACGTACTCGACGTCCTTCTTCACGCGCGAACGCTTGATGTGGTACTTTTCAAGGTCGGGCATAGTCATCACGACCATATCGCACTCAAGCTTCATAAACAGCGGCACGAGACGTCTGTCAGAGCCGATGTAGTAGGGGTGTATCTGCGGGCGGGTGTCCTGAAAGATCTTATCGTCGGGGTCGCTCGTTACATAGTGTATGTCGAGGTCGGAGTGCTCGCAGATGTAGTCTATCGTGCCCTTGAAGTACTTGTAGAAGCCGTTCGACTCAGAGTAGAACATAAGCTTCATGTCCTTCACCGCGAAGAACTTCTTGTAGTCCTCCTTCTCGCGGGCGCTGTACTTCTTGTGTATTTTTTCCTTTTCTATGCGCTGCTCGTTCATCTTCTTGAGGTACTCGTAGTCGATGTACTTCTTCGGCGGCATAAGGATATTATACAGGTACATGAACGGGATAGCGAAGAGGTTGCCGAATATCCAGTACAGACCAACGCCTGCGGGTACAAGGAATGCGAAGTAGGTCGAGAACGCTATCATGAACAGCGTCGTCAGTATCTTGTTAAGGTTGCCCTGCGACACCTGAAGCACGTTTATCCTGTTCTGTATCACGCACATCAGCCACGCGCTCACTCCCGACAGGAGCGGTATCAGAAGCAGTATATAGTCGTGCTTGAACGAGGGCGTCTTGCTGAGGTCTATGCCGAAGAACATCATATTGAGTTCCTTTATCTTCTCGGCAGACGCAAGAAGCGCATCGGGGAGGGCGTGACCCTCGGGGATGAGCGCTCCCTTGATGAGGCTGACTATCTCAAGCTGGTAGGAGTTCTCCTTGAGCTTGGACGCGTCGGCAAATGCGGCGAGCCAGTCCCTGAACTGACTGATGATACCGTCATTGAACTGGAGTATGAACGTCAGCGGGTGATACATTACGTACACGAGTCCGAGTACGAGAGGTATCTGTATCAGCAGCGGCACCGAGCTCAGCAGCGGGTGATAGTGGTACTTCTTGTACAGCTTGAGCTGCTCCTCGCCGAGCTTGTCCTTGTCGTCGATGTATTTTATCTTGAGCGCGTTCTCCTCGGGCATCAGACGTACCATATTTATCGAGTTCTTCTGCGTCACCATATTCAGCGGGAACAGCAGCACCTTCGTCAGGAACGTGAAGATGATGATGCTGAGTCCGTAGTCGCCGACTATGTTGAATATGAACGTCATCGCCTTGCCGAGGATATCGCCTAAAAAGCTTATTACTACCATCAGCGCGCTCCCGTATTATTCGTCGTCCTCGTCATCGTCATCGAGGAGGTCGTCCGCCGTGATGACGTCCTTGCCGTCGTCGGCGCCCTTCATCTCCGCTGCGGGAACGTCGTCCTCGGGCTTCTTTTTCTTGACGGCGTTCTTCATCTTTCTCCAGTAGATGCCGAGAACGGTTCCGACTGTGATGACTACGCCTGCTACTATCTGAATGATGAGCGTTGTGGAGCTCGGGTCAAGGTATGCGAGTTTAGTTATTACCGCAGATACTGCGGAAAGAGCGATTATAGTTTCCATAGTTTCTCCTTTTCCTCGTTTGTTATTTTTCTGTCAAAAAACTGACAACTTATATTATACCACTTTTAATAAAATATGTCAACCTGAAATATGCCCTAAATATGCGCCGTGCGGCGCCTTATTATGTGAAAATCGCAGGGAAGCCGGAGCTTTTTTCCGATGAGAGAGCTCTTGCCATCTTTGCAAAGATATGCTATAATCATACCAAAGCAAAAAGGAGGCGGACACCATCAAAACTGTAGAGATGTTTTCGGACGGCGCGTGCAGCGGCAACCCCGGTCCCGGAGGATACGGCGTGATACTGCGCTTCGCAGGCAGGGAAAAGGAGCTCTCGGGCGGCGAGGCTATGACCACCAATAACCGCATGGAGCTGCTCGGCGTGATAGAGGGGCTCTCGGCACTGAAAGAGCCGTGCAGGGTCGTGCTGACGACCGACAGCAGATACGTCGTGGACAGCGTAACAAAGGGCTGGGTCTACGGCTGGAAGAAAAAGGGCTGGATAAAGTCCGACAAGAAGCCCGCGCTCAACGTCGACCTGTGGGAGCGCCTGCTCCCGCTGCTGGAAAAGCATGAGGTCGAGTTCAACTGGGTGAAGGGGCACGCGGGTCACCCCGAGAACGAGCGCTGCGACCGCCTTGCAGTCGAGCAGCGCGATCTGCACGCAAAATAAAAACCGCCCTTAAGGGCGGTTTTATTCTGCCTGCTGAGCCGAGACTTTGCACAGTCTCAGCCACACTATGGCTATGCCGACCGCAAGGGCGATGGTCGTGAATATGCTGCCCTCTATGCCGAAGGCTCCGCCCGTGAGGAGCTTTGATGTGCTGTTGGCGGTCGTGCGGAACACGGACTCCGTCTCGCCCGAGCCGCTGACGCTTATGCCGTAGAAGCTGCCCTGCAAAAAATTCCACACGGAATGGACAGCGCAGGCTCCCCATATATCGTCGAAGGCTATCATATACAGTCCCGCGAATACGCCGAACATCGTGAGGTTGATGAACACGAGCACGCCGAAGCCGGGGTTGAGGAGGTGTGCAAGACTGAAAGCAACCGCGCTCACGCCTACGGCTACGAACGGGTGATGACGTCCGCCGAGGGTGTTCATAAAGAAGCCGCGGAAGATGAATTCCTCGCTCATTCCCTGCACGAAGAAGCCGAGCATTATCAGCAGTATGATACCGAAATTGATGTTCTTGCACAGCGAGATGTTGTTCACGCGGAAGAGCACCGAGCCGAGCGTTATCGCGCTCATCAGCACTGCTCCGACGAGCAGACCATCAAGGTAGTGTATGCCCGCCTTATGCTTGGTGACGCCCATCGAGCGCAGCGATCTCGCCTCGCCGAAGCGGCAGTAGAACATACTGATGAGCGTTCCGAAGCCTGTGCACAGGAGCATTATGATGAAGGGCTTCGTCTCGAGCGTGACGGCGGAGGAGATGTCGCGGATAGCCGCGAACGTCACCTTCCCTCCCGACGCGGAGAGCTCGTTGATACGCTCGTTTATCGCGTCCTTCGACACTATCCACGGTATCAGTCCCTCGGCAACGAGTATTATCGCCATTATCAGTACGAATGAAATTATATTTACAGCGATGTTCTCGGAAACGGACGATTTCTCCGACTCTCTGAACATCTTCGGTTTTAATTCGGGCATAGTTTGCCTCCTTGAAATGAGTATATCTCAATTTTAACCGATATGCCGCACATTGTCAAGTGCTTGACTTAAAGGGCGCAAAGTGGTAGAATTATTGGGAGCGGACGGATAATATCCGCCCCTACAGCGGGACGTCGAGGACGCCGAGGTAAAACAGCGCCCGCGCTGCATAGTCGCGGGATTCATCAACGACGAGGGAGGAGACAGCCTTGCTGAAAAAGATTCTTGACCCGAAAAGCTGCGCCGAATGTCGGCTGTGCTGCATATTCAACAGGTACGACGTGTGGGAGACTCCCGTGTTCACGGAGGAGCTCTGCCGCCGCATACGCTCCGCCAGGCCCGATACTGAGTTCGTCACCAAGGACGGCGGCTACATTTTCAGAGTGAAGGAGCTCGACGAGAACGAGCTGTTCACCTGTCCCGCACTGACCGAGACCGGCTGTATGCTCGGCGACGACAAGCCCTTCGACTGCCGTATATGGCCGTACAGGATAATGGACGTCGGCGGCAGGCGAGCCATAGTCATAGCCTCGATATGTGACGAGATGTTCAGCCGCCCGCTCTCGGAGCTGGTGGGCTTCCTAAAGGCAGGGCTTGCGGACGAGATATTCGCCTACGCCGACCTCCACCCCGAGATAGTCAAGCCCTACTACGAGGGCTATCCCGTTCTGCTTTTTGAAAAAAATCGGTAAAACTATTGATTTTTTAACAGATACGTGATATGATATAGGTACAATATTTATGAAAGAAGGTATTCCGCTATGGATATCAAAGCAAAGATCGAAGAACTCGTAGAAAAGGTAAAGAACGACAAGGACTTCGCTGAAAAGTTCAAGAATGACCCTGTCAAGGCTGTTGAGGGCGTCCTCGGCGTTGACCTTCCCGACGACCAGATAAACAGCATCATCGAAGGTGTTAAGGCTAAGGTCGCTACAGAAGGCATCGGCGGCAAGATAAGCAGCATTATCGACAAGATAACAGGCAAGGGCGAATAAGATAAGCCAAGGCTAAGGGCTGCGCGGGATATCCTGCGCAGCCCTTTCTGCTGTCTACGGAGCGTGGATTGACTTTTCACGCGCGGGGGGTTACAATGTATGCAAGAGGTGAAAGCTATGGACCAGATAAAAACAGGTGCGCTGATACGTCAGCTTAGAACAGACGCAGGACTCACGCAGAATCAGCTCGCTGACAGGCTCGGCGTGAGCGGCAAGGCAGTCTCGAAGTGGGAGTGCGGGAACGGAGCTCCCGACATATCGCTGCTGTCGGAGCTCGCCGACGTCCTCGGCACGGATATAAATACGCTGCTGACAGGCAGTATGAATAAAAACGAAAGCGAGAAGGGAAATATGAAAAAGCTCAGATTTTACGTCTGCAAGGACTGCGGCAACATCATTACCTCGACCTCCGACGCCGCCGTGGGCTGCTGCGGGAACAAGCTCGCCGCACTCGAACCGAAAAAAGCCGAGGGAGCGGATATGCTCCGCGTAGAGGACATAGGCGGAGAATGGCTGATATCCTCCGACCACGAGATGAAGAAGGAGCACTATATCTCCTTCGCGGCATACCTCTCCGACAGCTCCGCCGCCGTCTATAAGCAGTACCCCGAGTGGGACTTGCAGCTGATACTCCCGCGATACCGCTCGGGCAGCCTTGTGTGGTACTGCACCGAGCACGGGCTGTTCACACAGCCGCTGAAGCCCACAGAATGACAATACCCCATAGAGTGCCGGTTTGCGCTCTATGGGGTGTTTTTTGCTATGTACGGGCGTTTATTCCTCGTCGGACTCGTCGTCGGATTCGCGGACGATGCCGCTTATCTCCTCTGCGTCGGGCTCGCGGACGAATGGTATCGCGCTCTCGGTGCAGGCGCCGAACTCCTCGAAGTTCTCCTGAGCCTCGCGCAGGCAGACCTTGTTCGCGCCGCCCGTGTATTCGGGGTCGTTGTTCTGGACGGCATCGTCCTCCCAGAAGCAGACGGGACATATCTCGTACCCGCCCTCGGGCTCTTCGAGGGTATAGCAGCCGCAGCACGCACAGCGGCGCTTGCGGGTCTTGTTCTCGCGGAGCTTGTCGGCAGTCTCCTCCCAGCGCTCGGGAGTACACTCCGCGAACACCTTCACTACCTCGTCGATACCGCTGCCGTACTCCTCGATCTCGCGGCGGTTTAGCTCGTCGAGGTACTGCCGCGCATAGACGTAGCCCTCGGAGGAGAGGCAGTCCTCGCCGTCGAAGAGCTCGTCGGCTATCTCCATAAAATCGGCATAGTAAGACGGATCTGCGGTCTTGCCGTCCTCCCACAGATAGGGATTCACGCTGCCGAGATATTCCCTGAACGCCTCCGAGCGGTCGCTGTCCTTTCTGAATTCCTCATCGAGGTAATGATAGAGGGTCAAAAGTATCTGATATTTAGTCATAGCAGTCTCCTACTTTGTCTTGAGGAATTCCGCGTACCTGTCGCAGATCTCCTGTGTTTCGCCGAAGGCTACCTGCCGCCCGTGGTCGAGCCACAGCACCTTTGTTGACATACGGCGAATCTGTTCGAGCGAGTGCGATACGAGCAGAGTCGTCGCGCCGCCCTTGATTATCTCAAGCATTTTCTGTTCGCTCTTCTGGCGGAAGGCTCCGTCGCCGACGGAGAGCACCTCGTCGAGAATGAGTATCTCGGGGTTGACGAGGCAGGCGATAGAGAAAGCGAGCCTCGACTTCATACCCGAGGAGAGGTGCGAGAACTTCCTGTCCTCGAACTCCTGCAGCTCTGCGAAGTCGATAATGCTTCTGTACGTTTTGTTCATGAAGTCGCGGGTGTAGCCGAGCATCGCGCCGCGCAGGAAGGTGTTCTCCCTGACGGTGAGGTCGGGGTCGAAGCCCGTGCCGAGCTCGAGCAGGGAAGCGATACTGCCGCGCACTGCCATAGTGCCCGCGGTCGGGCGCATGATGCCCGATATTACCTTGCACAGCGTGGACTTGCCCGCGCCGTTCGTGCCGATTATGCCGAGGAGCTCGCCCTCCTCGATGGCGAAGGTGACGTCCTTGACGGCAACGAATTCCTTCGCCGTGGACTGTCCCTTCAGCTTCTGTATGACCACGTCCTTGAGTCCGCGGTTCGAGAAGTCTCCGACTATGTAGGAGACGGAAACGTTGTTAAGCTCTATTTTCTTCATTTCCTGCTCCTTACATATAGTACATGAACTTGTAGTTGTATTTCTTGTATATCAGTGCGCCGATGCCGAGCGCGAGCACCGCGTACAGCAGGCACAGTCCGTGAGTGGCAAGTCCGGGGATATAGCCGTCGAGGACTATATGGCGGAAATACGTGATATAGACGTATATCGGGTTGAGGTAGAAGAGCTTCTGCACGTTCTCGCTGTAGCTGTCGGTGGTGTAGAAGATGGCGGAGAGGTACATCAGCATGAGAGTGAAGATGTCGTAGAGGTACTGCACATCCTTGAAGATGACGAAGAGCGCCGAGAGTATGAATCCGCAGCCGATATTAAACACGATAAGGCATATTATCGGGTATATCAGCATCAGGAAGCGGACGCGGAACGGTACCCCGTCCACCGCGACGAAGGCGAAGAATACGATGAGCGTAAGTCCGAAGTTTATCAGCGACGCCACGTTCTTCGACAGCAGGAACATATACTTCGGCAGGTTTATCTTCGTTATTATGCCCGCATTCTGCATGAGGGCGTTCATGCCTCCGTAGGTCGAGTCCTTGAAGAAGGCGTAGGTGAGGTTGCCCGCGAAGAGGTATATCGTGTAGTGCGGCTGACCTGCTCCGAAGAAGCTCTTGAACACGACGCTCATTACGAGCAGCTGCATCATCGGGGAGATGAGGCTCCACAGCATACCGAGCACGGTGCGCTTGTACTTCTTCTTGAAGTCACGCTTGACGAGCTCTTCAAACAGGAACCGCTGCTTTTTTATCTTTTCGATACCATTTTTGACGGCTTGAAGCATTTTGTCTTTCCTTTCATTCTGCCTTTAAGTTATATCAGCGGGAATGCTGATGTCTGCTGCCATATTTTTATCTTCGAGCAGCACACGCATATTGAAATTGCATCTCTCGGGGACGTCGGGGCTCTTTACGGGGAGGAGGAAGTCGATATCGTTGAGGTCGATGTACATCCTGCCCGTGGGAGTTATCGGATGTCCCGCGTCGTCGGTGAACCAGTGGGTGAGCAGTATCTTCTTCGAGCCGATGACGTCGATGACCTTTCTGTCCACGACGAAGGGCAGCCATGTCCAGCCGTTGTGGCGAGCCTGAAAATACAGCGGAGCTATCATCGCGATGTTGCTGTCCTTGCCCGCTATGACACCGAACGAGGGCATTTCCCTGTACTGCAGCCAGTAGGAATCGCAGTATGCCTTGTATACCTGTCTCGACTCCATCTGCTTCTGGAGCTCGGCGGTGAAGCGCATTATTTTCAGCTGGTTCTCCTCAGCCACATTCTCGTGGAAGTCTTCGCGCAGTCCCTCGAACACCCTGCCCTCCTCATAGAGGCACGAATAGTGATTCTCAAAGAGGAACTCTGTCGGCTGGACGAAAACGTCCCAGTCGCTTCTCACTCCGGGCCAGCCCATAGTCACGTAGGGTACGGGCTTGAACATATCGGGATAAGTGCCTACTCCGTAGTTGAAGTAGGTGCACCACTCACAGCAGCCGCTGCTGATTATCGCGGGATATTTCTCTGTCATCTCGTTGAAGATGCGCTTGTCTATCATCTGCATCTGGTGCGAGGAATACATCATCGTCGGGTAGCCGTTGTCCTTGAGGAATTTGCGGCTCTTGCGCATACAGTTGTCGAACGAGGTCGGGTTATTGTAGGTGCCGCGCCACTCATTGAGGTCGTAGCAGTAGAACGCCTTGTATCTGCCGTCCTCGACAAAGTCGCTGACTGTCAGCGTGCGGAGCGGGCGGTAGTCGTCGTCGGTCATGATGAAGACGTCGTCAATGAGCGGATTCCTCATCGCAAGACAGCGCAGGAAGTAGTTGCGCGTGGAGTGGTCCCCGGGGAGCGGCTTGCCGTCGAGTATCTGGCTGTCAGTGAGGAATTTCAGCTCCAGCCTGCCGTGGTAGCGCTCTTTCAGCTCCTCGACGTTCTTGTCGGGACAGCACAGCACCATCTCGGTGATGAAGGGCATGAACTCCTCGATGAAGGGGAGAGTCGCCAGCATATCGTCGTTGCGGGCGGTCAGGCAGACGAGCTGCTTCACCTTTATATCTGCGGGCACTTTCTTGACGCCCTCGTTCACGGATTCGACCGCCTTCAGCATATCCTCGGCGGCTTCGTCCCACGTATAGGGCACGTACTCTTTCAGGCGAGCTTTCTTTGCGGCGTATTTCTCCTCCGAGCTGAGGAGCTCCTTCACACAGCGGATAAGGTCTTCCTTGCTGTGCGGGTCGAAGTAGTCGGCGTAGTCGCCTGCCACCTCGTGCAGTACGGGTATATCCGACGCGATAACGGGAGTACCGCGCATGAATGATTCTATTATCGGCAGTCCGAAGCCCTCGTTGAAGGTCGGGAACGCGACTGCGAATGCGTGCTTGTAGAGGTAATCGACCGTCACGTCGTCAGGCTTCTCAACGAAGAACAGGCTCTTGTTATAGAGCGGGTGAGTCCTGATACGCTTTTCGAGCTCCTTGACGTTCCAGCCGATACGTCCCGCGAACACGACCTTGACGCCTGCCTCCGCGAGTCCGCTCTCGAGGGCGTCTATCACGAGGCTGTGGTTCTTGCGGGGCTCTATCGTGCCGAGCATGAGCAGGTACTTGCCGCTCGCCGCTATCTTCTCTACCTTGGGGTCAACAGTGCCGTCCGAGCCGTCCTTCTTTGAGAAGTCGCTCGACAGCCCCACAACGGTCGCCTTTTTCCTGTCAAGACCTATCCTGTCGGTGATACCGTTGAGGACGTCTATCGTGGTCTGCGCCGAGGTCACGATGAGGTCGGCGTATTTGAGGTTCGCGCCGACGTACACCATAAAGTTCGCGCAGGTGTTCTCGTGGCAGAACTGCGGGTCTGTGATGGGGATGAGGTCGTACAGCTGTGTGACTATCTTCACGCCGTTCTGCTTGAGGACGGGGAAGAGGTAGCTCCTTTTCAGCGGCGAGTTCCACACGCCGTCGAGCTCGAAGAACACGGCTCCCGACGGTATATCGCGGTAGCCTATCTTCTCGGGAGTGAGTATCGCGCCCTTCTCGCCCTTGCCCTCGAGGAAGTAGTCGAGGAAGCGCTCGTTGCTCAGGCGCAGGAAGCAGTTGTTCTTGTACGAGAATGTCAGCAGGTAGAACTCGTGCTCCGTGTGCCTGAGCATTCTCACTGTCATTTCTCTAACCACGCGCTGTATGCCCGTGATGAAGTCCACCTGCATGATGGTGGAGAGGTCTATATATATCTTCATTCGCTCAGTATCCCTTTCATTTGCCCGCGCCCATTACCTTCTTGGCGGCTCTCTTCATGAACGGCGGCATTTTTCTGTACACCTTCAGCAGACGCTCCGAGACGGGTATGCCCGCGGTGCGGCCTATGCCCGAGAGCCTGCCTCCGAACGAGGTGTTCTCGGAGTAGATGTTGTTGTACATCTTCACCTGATTCTTGAAGAACTCCTCCGAGCCCTTTATCGTGGCGACGACATTGTGCTGGAACTCCTCGGGCGGGAGCTTGTACTGCGGCTTCCACGCACGCAGAGCCTCGCCGTCGATCTGGCGGTTGAGCATAAAGATGTAAGCCTTTCTGACGAAGGTCTCGTTGTTCCTCTCGCGCGAGAGCTTGAGGATATCGACCTTGCAGGGCTTGATAAGCGTTGTGCTGAGGACGAGCTCCTTTGATATGCGGAGCTTGTCGCCTGTCTTGTTCATATTCTCATCGACGATGTCATAGACCGCCGAGTATATATCTATATCCTTCATCGGGCACTCCTTGGATAAAAGTTTTAGCTTTAATACTGCGCATACCTCGCAGTATATTCATATTATTATATCATAAGTATACAGATATGTCAAATGGTCAAGGCTCTGCCCTTGACCCGCCTAAGGCTCTGCCTTAGGAATCCGCTGGGGCGCCGCCCCAGACCCTGCCAAGGGGCGCACCCCTTGGAACCCATCTTCGTTGCCGCTCGCAAGCTCGCTCACTTTTTACAAAAGGCTCAGTCTGCTTTCGGCGGGTAACAATCGCGATTATAAATTTGCTGCCCATTTCAGTGAGCGCGTTTACAAGCGTCCTCGCGAATTGGCGGCGCGGACACCGCGCTCTGAGCTCTGTTCACAATGATATTATTGTCAATATTGACAATTCTTTTCAATGATGTTAGAATAAGACTATAGTGAACAGGAGCACATATAAATTTTTTTCCTGTTCATGAGAGGGGTAATTAAAATGAAGAAAGTATCAAAGGCGCTCGCGGCTTTGGTGTCGGCGGCGGCGGTCATGGCATCGTCGGTCGGCTCGGCACTTCCCGCCGTGACATCACCCACTGTCAGCTCCGTTGCTGTCGATGACTGTAACGACGACTGGCTCCACGCAGAGGGCAGCAAGCTCTACGACGCAAGCGGCAATCAGGTCTGGATAACAGGCGCGAACTGGTTCGGCTTCAACTGCTCGGAGAACTGCCCGCACGGACTCTATGCCCGTGACGTAGACGATATGCTCCAGAGCATAGCAGACCACGGTATCAATACGCTCCGTCTGCCGATATCGTCCGAGCTTCTCGTATCGTGGATGAACGGCAAGCCCGACAAGGTAAGCTCGATTCAGGCGTCCTATACGCCTCCCGTTGACGAGGTCGGCGAGGACGGCAAGGTGACTCCCGCGGGCTACTACACCAACATCAACAAGGACTTCGTCGAGTCCGACGGCAAGACCGTCAAGAACTCGATGGAGATATTCGACATCATTATGCAGAAGTGCAAGAAGTACGGCATAAAGGTGTTCATCGACATCCACAGCCCCGACGCCAACAACTCGGGTCACAACTACGAGCTGTGGTACGGTCTGGCGGGAATTTCCACCGACAAGTGGATAGATTCGCTGACATGGCTGGCTGAAAAATATTCGAGCGACGATACGCTCATCGGCTACGACCTCAAGAACGAGCCCCACGGCAAGCGCGGCTACACGGGCGACAAGTGTCCCGATACCATCGCGAAGTGGGACGGCTCGAAGGACGAGAACAACTGGGCTTACGCGGCTAAGAAGTGCGCGGACTCCATTCTCGCGGTGAACCCGCACGCGCTCATCTTCATCGAGGGCGTCGAGCAGTACCCCAAGACCGAGGACGGCAACACCTACGATACTCCCGATATATGGGACGCTCCCGCTGACAAGTCGCCGTGGTACGGCGCATGGTGGGGCGGCAACCTCCGCGGTGTCAAGGACTTCCCCGTAGTGCCCGAGAGCGGCACGAGCCAGATAGTCTACTCGCCGCACGATTACGGTCCGTCAGTTTACGCGCAGACATGGTTCGACAAGGACTTCACCGAGCAGACCCTGCTCGACGACTACTGGTACGATACATGGGCTTACATCAACGATCAGGATATCGCTCCCCTGCTCATCGGCGAGTGGGGCGGTCACATGGACAAGGGCGCAAATCAGAAGTGGATGGAGCTCCTGCGTGACTACATGGTAAAGAACCACATCAACCACACCTTCTGGTGCATCAACCCCAATTCGGGCGATACAGGCGGACTCCTCGACGCGACCTACCTCAACTGGGACGACAACAAGTACAGCCTGTTTGAGAAGTCGCTGTGGCAGACGAGCTCGTCGGGCAAGTACATCGGTCTTGACCATCAGGTGGCTCTCGGCGTGAACGGTCTTTCGCTCAACGACTACTACGGCAAGTACGCTGCCTCCGAGGGAAGCAACATCAACGGCGGCACAAAGGGCTCAGGTCAGACGATATCGGTCGAGACTACGACTCCCAAGACCACCACTACTACTGCTCCCAAGACGACAACGACCACAACAGGTCAGTCAACAACGACTACCACTACAAAGACCACAACTACAACTACACAGACTACTACCACTCAGACAGTGGCTGATACTACAACTACCACACATCCGTCTACAAGAATCAAGGCTGACGGCAACATAAGCATTGAAAAGCCCCCGACAAAGGTCACATACAATATCGGCGAGGAGCTCGACCTTACGGGCGGAATCGCTTCCGCTTCGGGCATGACAGAGGATGGCGCGATGTGGGATATATTCTCACAGCCGCTCGATTCGCAGTGTTTCATCGTGGACTCCTCCAAGTTCGACAACACCAAGGCGGGCACATATAAGATATACGTATCGCCGAAGACTTATCCCGTGGCAATGGCGAGCTTCACGGTAACTGTTGTGGAGGGCAGCGGTACTACTACCTGCAATACAGGTGCTTCGGGAACAGGGCAGAACACGGAAGATACCGTATCCTACGGCGACGCCAACATCGACGGCAAGGTATCCGTCGCGGACGCGGTAACGATACTCCAGTATATCGCCAACAAGGACAAGTACGAGCTCAAGGGACAGGGTCGCGACAACGCCGACTGCTACAACCCCGGAGACGGTATAACGGCAATGGACGCGCTTGCGATACAGAAGTACGACGCACACGCGATAACCAAGCTCCCCGAAAGAGAATAGCGCAAAAAAGAGCACCCTCAACGGGTGCTCTTTTGCGCGGTCGCTCGTAAACTCGCTTAATGAAATGTACGGCAAGTTTATCCCCGCGATTGTTACAGAATTTAAGGATTGTTTACAATACCTCTGATCCGGGTGCGGACGGTGTATCCTGCACGGGCTCGATGTCTATTATCTCCTCCGCGGGAGCTTCATCGGCAGGTGCGGGCACGACTATCTCGTCCACGGGCGGAAGGTCGAAATTCATATCTATCTTCATGTCGTCCTCGTAGTCGTTCTTCCTCGTCGGACGGCTGCTCAGCGGCGGGAGCACCTTCGGCTGCTGAGGCTCCTCAACTACGGGAGCGTACACGCTCTCATTCGTCGGCGGCTGAGTGTATGCGGGAACTACAGCTGCTGTCTGCACGGGAGCGGCAGCCTGCACGGGAGCGGCAGCCTGCACGGGAGCAGCGGCTTTCTGCGTGAAGTTGTAATTGTTCAGAGTTATGCGCCTTCCGCAGTTGTTGCAGAACTTCGCATTCGGCTTCAGCCACGTTCCGCAGCGCTCGCACTTTCCCGCATAGCCCTTGGCTTCGGGTGCTTCCACGGGCAGACCGCAGTTCGTGCAGAAGCGCGCGCTCTTGTACAGCACCGCTCCGCAGTGGTCGCAGTTTTTCATTGTTTCGCTGTCGAATACTTCATCGGTAACACGGACTCCGCAGTTGTTGCAGAAGCAGGCGGTGTCCATAAGCATGGAATTGCAGTTGCGGCATATCTTGGACATTTCTGTACCTCCTCAGATAACGTTGCTTTTATTATACTACAAAAGCCGCGGCATTTCAAGTATCAGTCAGTACCTCTTGACAATTTGCGGGAGAGCATATATAATGGATGTAGATAAAAGGAGGTGTCGTTATGCAGTATTTCGGATTCACAGGCACACCAAACATGGGCGACCTCAACGTTGATAATATGCAGGATATGGCAAAGCTCGGCGTGGCTATGGGAGTTGTCAGCAGCATCATGAACGAACAGGGTTCCGCTGACCCCGTATCGCTCGGCAAGCAGTTCGGAGCCGTACCGCCGACGGGCTGGGTATGCAGCTGCGGCAACAGCTGCACGAGCGGCAGCTTCTGTCCCGAGTGCGGCACAAAGCGTCCCGACGCACCGTGGAACTGCTCGTGCGGAATGAGCGGGCTCACTTCCAAATTCTGTACAAACTGCGGCAAAAAGCGCCCGTGACACGGCAAAAGCGAATATTAATGCTCCCGATAAATCATTGTCGGGAGCATTTTTTATCCACCAAAAATGTAAATTATGGGTTTAAAAAAGCGGTGATATGCTGTATTATTAAAATGGTGGTTTATATTCAGGTATGTTATTTAAGGAGGAATCAATAATGGACAGAATAAAAGCGCTCTCGGGAGTGCTCGCGGGAGCAGTGATGCTCTCGGCGGCGGCGTCCCCGACGGGCACGTACATACAGCGGAACACAGCAGTCGCGCTCGACCCTGTCGGGTACTATTACCACGGCACCTTCGAGGACGGCGTTGACGGCTGGACAGGCAGAGGCGGAGCTTCCGCCGAGCTTGGAAGCAATGCCTATCTCGGCGAAAAGGCACTGACGGTCACGGGCAGGAGCAGCTCGTGGAACGGTGCTCAGAAGTCGCTCACCGCGGCTGTCTTCAAGGCGGGAGAGGAATACGCATTCAGTGCGGCAATTTCGGGCTCGGGAAAGATGATGCTCTCACTGCAATATACCGACGCCTCGGGCAAGACCGTATACGACCACATAGCGAGCGGTCAGGCGTCGGGAGACTACGTGGTTCTAACGAATACGAACTACAAATTCCCCGAGGGCTCTGACTACGTCCTCTACGTCGAGACCGAGGACGGCACGGCTGATCTCAGCATAGACGAGGTCATCATCGCGGCGGCGGGCGAACTGCCTCCCACCACAAATGTTTCCAAGATATGGGGCGATTTTGACGGTGACGGAGCTGTCACAGCCTTCGACCTCATCGGCGCGAGAAAGGCTCTGCTGAGCTCGAACGCGGGTATCAGCATCGACGTCGCAGACGTTGACGGAGACGGCACTTTCGCGGTCAACGACCTCGTTGTCCTCGCGAAATTCGTGCTCGGGCAGACGGGAGAATTCCCGCGGGCAACGATGACAACTACTACCACCACGACAACGGCTCCCGTGACGACTACGACGACCACCCCCGCCAACACCGACTATATGGCAAGTATAAAGAACCAGATAACGCCGAATGTGCCCTCGTCAGTACTGTCGAACGCACAGGGCAAGATAGAGCACATCACCTACTTCTCGAAGAAGGCTAACCGCAACAAGGGCGCGAATGTATGGCTCCCGCCGAACTACAGCGAAAGTGAGAAGTACCCCGTGCTCTACGTTAACCACGGCTACGGCGGAGACGAGTCCTCGATGGTGAACGGCATGGGCGTGCGCGAGATAGCCACCAACCTCATCAAGAGCGGCGACGCCGTACCGATGATAATAGTCTTCACGAACCAGTACACCGACCCGAATCACGAGAAGCAGACGGGCAACGGTCAGGCGGACGTCCCCGGATACGACAACTTCGTGGAGGATCTCCCCGACAGCCTCATGCCCTATATCGAGTCGCACTACCCCGTCAAGACGGGACGCGAGAACACCGCGATAACGGGCTTCTCGATGGGCGGCAGAGAGGCTCTCTACGTTGGTATCAAGTGCTGCGACAAGGTCGGATACGTAGGCGCGGGAGCTCCCGCACCGGGTATCTTCCCGACGAAGGATCAGTTAATGAACCACCCCGGCGTAATGAGCAAGGACGATATGCGCATCGACCCGCCGTACTCGCCGTATCTCCTCCTGATAGCGGGCGGAACCAACGACGGCATGGTAAACGACTACCCCAAGCAGTACAGCGACCTCTTCACACAGCACGGCACCGAGAACATCTACCTCTCGGTACCTGGCGGCGGACACGACAGCAAGACCGTCATACCGATGATGTACAACTTCATCAGATTCATATTCAAGGCATGATAAAACGGAAAAGAGAGTTCCCGCGGGAACTCTCTTTTCCGTTTATAAAGGATCATGAGCTCATCAATGCTCCTGACTGATTACCTCATCAAGGCGGGCAAAGTACCTCTCCGAGTAGCTGCGGTACTCGTTGCGGAAGGTCTCGTCGTTCTCCTTCACGTCGTGGAGATAGGCGTGGAGGTTGGTCTTCTCGTCTGTCTCGATGAGACAGCCCGCAATATTTGAACAGTGGTCGGAAATACGTTCAAGATTGGTCAGAATGTCTTGGAAGATGTAGCCGAGCTCCACCGTGCACTCGTCATTTTGCAGGCGGCGGATGTGGCGGTTTTTCAGCTCAGTGCTGAGGTTGTCCACGACCTCTTCAAGCGGCTCTACCTTGTGGGCGGCGCCGAGGTCGTCGGTGATATATGCGCTGAACGCTATCGAGATGTTCTCGGATATAGCCTCGGAGATGACCCTCAGCTCGTTGATGCATTCGTCGGAGAACTTTATCCCCTTCTCCTTGCACTCCTGCACCGATTCTATGAGGTTTACGGCGTGGTCGGAGATACGCTCGAAGTTGCCGACGCAGTGCATCATCTTCGAGACCTTGCGGCTGTCCTTGCCCGTTACGGAGCTCTTCGACAGGCGAACAAGGTAGCTGTTTATCTTGTCCTCGTAGTGGTCGATGAGGTCCTCCGCCTCAATGACGGACTGCACCTTTTCCTCGTTATACGGCGACACGAGGAGCTCCAGCGCGTCGTTTATAGCCTCGCTCGTGATATTTGCCATTTCAATTGTGGTGCTGCGGCAGGTCTCGACTGCGACAGCGGGAGTTTTAAGGAAGCGCTCGTCAAGTCCGCGCAGGCGGTTCTCCTCGACCTCGACCTCTCCGCCCTTCTTGTCGCGGACAACGAGGTGCGAGAGCTTGACCAGCAGAGCCGTGAACGGCAGGAACATTATCGTGGTCGCGACATTGAATACCGTGTGCATTACCGCGATACCGACATAGCCGACGCTCTCGTTCATGATGTCGCCGAAGCCCGTGAAGCTCTGCAGAAGCAGGATTATCGGGAGCAGTACGATAGTACCGATTATCTTTACGAGTATGTGTATCCACGCAACGCGCTTTGCGTCGCGGCTAACGCCGAAGGTGGAGAGCAGAGCCGTCACGCAGGTACCGATGTTGCAGCCCATGATTATCGGGAGCGCCATACCGTAGGTGAGCGAGCCGCCCGAGAATGTCATGAGGATACCGATAGCGCCCGCGGAGCTCTGGATTATGCCGGTGAACGCCGCTCCGACGATAACGCCGAGGATGGGGTTCTTGAAGGCGGTGAGCTTTTCCTGAAATTCGGGCGAATCCTTCAGCGGAGCCATAGCCTGCGACATGAGGGTCATACCCGTCATGAGCACGGCAAATCCGACCATGATGCGTCCGATGTCCTTGTGCTTGTTCTTCTTGCAGCCCATTATCATCATGATGCCGACAAGGGCTATGAGAGGCGAGAATGCCTCGGGCTTGAGCAGCTCCGTAATGAATTGCAGTACGCCGCCGCTCTCGCTGCCCTTGATATCGCTGAGGCAGAGTATCCACGCGGTGAAGGTCGTACCGATGTTCGAGCCGAAGCACACGGCAATGGTCTCCTCGAGAGCCATGAGCCCCGAGTTTACGAAGCCGACCAGCATTACAGTCATCGCCGACGACGACTGTATCGCTATCGTGACCACCATGCCGAGCAGGATAGCCATGAATTTGTTGGAAGTCATTTTCTTGAGCGCTATCTCGAGCTTACCGCCCGTCAGCTTCTCAAGACCTGTGGACATTACGTTCATTCCGTAGAGGAAGAAGGCAAGTCCTCCGAGCATAGTGAAGATGTTGAAGATGGAAAAATCAGTTCCATTCATACAGAATTTACCTCATTTCTGTAGTTGATACAATTCCCTTTTAATATTTCTCTACTTTATATTATACAGAAACGGGACAGCCAGTCAATAGGAAACGGAATGATTTTACATGGATTTAACATTCGTATTTTATATGAGCACATATCCTTGTAGGGGGCGGATATTATCCGCCCGAAATACTGCACATCAGAAAAAGCGGCTTATCGAGCCGCTTTTTTATCGTCTACCCTGTGCTGGGCGATTATCAGCTTTATCGTATCGTACAGATACGGCTTCAGCTCCGCGAGCGTGCACGGGTCTTTATAGAGTATCGCCGAGTAGCACGTCGAGGACACGAGCTCGATTATCATAAACACCATTATCTCTGGGTCGCGGAGCTTGTACGGAGCCTCCGCGAGCATGAGGTCGTATATGCGGTTGAAGTCAACGTCGTCCTCGGAGGCGGGCGACGTCAGCGCCGACTTGAACACGCCCCAGCTGAGGTTCTTGGAGATGAACGTCAGCAGCGACTGGTTGTCGTTGAGCTGATTGATGATATTATCGACTATGCGTATCATCTTCTCCTCGAAGGTGACATTTTTCAGCTCGGGACCGAGCTCCTTCATGGCGTTCATGAACAGCTGGCTCGACTTATGCGCCACGAGCCTGTTGCGTATATCGTATTTATCCTTGAAATAAAGGTAAAACGTACCCTTTGCCACGCCTGCTTTTCCCGCGATGTCGGAGATAGAGGTCTTGCTGAACCCCTTTGTTGTGAAGAACTCAAAAGCTGTTTTCAGCAGGGACGATTCCTTCTGTTGTTTGTTGACATCAACTTTTCCCATTTTAACCTCCCGCATACGAGCGTGATTTTATCTGTCACACTCATTATATCGCATATTTTCGACAGTGTCAAGCTTGTAAAATTGACCATAAGTCATAATCAAGGCGAGCCGTATTTGTGCAGGTCTACAAAAATCTGACCGCAAGTCAATTTTTCTCGGATTCGATATTGACTTTCGGTCAGTTTCGGAATATACTGTTTACAGAAAGCGATTCACAGCCGCTTGCGGCACATTTCCATAAGAAGGGGACGATTTCATGCTAAGGTTCGGTGAATTCATAGCCAAGCACCGGGTGCTGATACTGGCGGTAGGCATACTGCTTCTGATACCGTCGGCTATCGGCTACATCAATACAAGGGTAAACTACGACATTCTCTCATACCTGCCCAAGGACATAAACACTATGGTCGGTCAGAACATACTGATAGACGAGTTCGGGCAGGGCGGCTTCTCGTTCGTGATGGTGGACGGCATGACCGAACGGGAGATAGCCGATACCGCCGATAAGATATCGGAGGTAGACGGCGTATCCAACGTGGTCTGCTATGAGACGCTCACAGACCTGAACGTCCCGAAGGAGATACTCCCCGCTAAGGTGCGCGACTTCTTCAACAAGGGCGACACCACATTGATGGCGGTATTCTTCGAGGAGTCCACCTCCGCAGACAGAACGCTCAACGCCATCGACGAGATGAGGGACATCACCTCCGAGCAGTGCTTCATCAGCGGTATGAGCGCAGTAACAGCCGATATGAAGCACCTCTCCGACAGCGAGTCGATAATCTACGCGATAATCGCGGTAATTCTCACGAGCGCGGTGCTCGTGCTGACTAAGGACAGCTTCCTCATACCGATATTCTTCATGCTCAGCATCGGAATCGCGATAGTGTGGAACCTCGGTACCAACTTCGCGATAGGCGAAATATCGTTCATCACGCAGGCGCTGGCGCTGGTACTCCAGCTCGGCGTGACGATGGACTACTCCATCTTCCTGTGGCACAGCTACAAGGAGCAGCAGGAGCTCTTCCCCGACGACAGGGTCGAGGCTATGGCTCACGCGATAGCGAACACGGTAACAGCCGTTGTCAGCAGCTCCTTCACGACGGTCGCCGGCTTCCTCGCGATGTGCTTCATGAGCTTCACGCTCGGACTTGACCTCGGCATAGTAATGGCAAAGGGCGTTATATGCGGCGTTATCGCCTGCATAACAGTGCTCCCCGCGATGATACTCATATTCGACAAGGCAATAGCGAAGACCTCGCACCGCGACTTCATGCCGAGCTTCTCGAGAACGTCCTCGTTCATCGTCAAGCACTCGGGAGCCTTCCTCACTCTTGCGGTGGTACTGGTGATACCCGCGGTGTTCGGATATCTCCACTATGATGTATACTACAAGCTCGACAGCACCCTCCCCAAGGAGCTCGCGAGCATAACAGCGAACACGAAGCTCGAGGAAGAGTACAATATGAACAGCACGCATATCCTCCTCGTTGACTCCGGCATGGACGCCAAGACGGCAACGGCAATGCTCAACGAAATGGACAAAGTTGACGGCGTGCAGTTCACACTCGGCTACAATACACTGGTAGGACCCGCAATCCCCGACGAGGTCGTACCCGATTCGATACGCAGCAAGCTCAAGAGCGAGAACAAGCAGCTCATGCTGATAGGCTCGGAGTACGAGGTAGCCTCCGATGACGTAAATGCTCAGGTGGCAAAGCTCAACAGCATCGTGCAGAAGTACGACGCGGGCGGAATGCTCATCGGCGAAGCTCCCGCGACGAAGGATCTCATCGACATAACCAACCGCGACTTCAAGGTGGTCAGCGTGCTCTCGATAGCGGCGATATTCCTTATCATCGCGTTCACGTTCAAGTCGGTATCGCTGCCCGTGATACTGGTAGCGGTGATAGAGCTCGCGATAATGATAAATCTCGGTATCTCCTACTACACGAACACCTCGCTCCCGTTCATAGCGTCGGTCGTTATCGGTACGATACAGCTCGGCGCGACGGTCGATTACGCGATACTGATGACGACGAGATACCGCACGGAGCGTTCGGGCGGCAGGGACAAGAAGGAAGCGGTCGGAATAGCCCTCGCGACCTCGATACGCTCGGTCATCACCTCGGCACTCGGCTTCTTCGCGGCAACGGTAGGCGTGGCTGTCTACTCCAAGATCGGTATGATATCCTCGCTGTGCGTACTGCTCTCGCGCGGAGCTCTCATCTCGATGGTGGTCAGTGCTGCCGTCGATGTTCATGGTATTCGACAGCATAATCTGCAAGACGAGTGCGGGCTTCCTGCCCAAGGACAGCGGGCATACCTCGCACAGACGCCATTTACACGTATTCAGCCACTGACCAGAGGCGTCAATCGCGGAGTAATCTTCCGTTCCGAACGAACTACATCGCGATGCCGAAAGTTTCGCTCAAGCCTTTTCAAAGGCTTGCGGGTCGAGGGCGGAGCCC